>JBDSTJ010000351.1:0-12362 GCA_039928335.1 Streptosporangiaceae bacterium
GTGCGCGCCGAGCCGGACCCGGTCGGCGTGGGCGATCCGCACGCCGGCGGGGACCACGTAGTCGGTCATCCGGGGGAACTTGTCGACGCCGAACACGCCGAGGTGGCCGCCTTCGGCTCGGACGGCCAGGCGGGCGGCCTCGATCCGGTCGGCGGGGACCGGGCCGATGCTGGTCCAGACGACGTTGGCGAGCAGGCCGAAGATGCCGTCGAGGCTCTGCCCGTGCGGCTGCACGAGCCGGCTGCTGAGCAGGTGCAGCCGCAGGTAGACGTCGTAGGTGTCGGCGGGCTTGGCGGCGAGCGAGGCGATGGTCGTACGGATGGCGACGACCTCGACGCCGCGGCGCGGGTCGGTGCGCACGGCGGCGGCCAGGTCGCCGGCCTCCTCGGTGCTGAGCCGTTCGGTCCCGGCCGGGCCGGGCGAGTCGGTCAGGGAGAGGGTGCGGAACCAGCTGTCCAGCACGGTTCCGTCATCGGCAAGGGTGGCGAGGCCGACGCCGACGGCGCCGGATGCAGATTCGGTGGTCACCCCGTGAGCGTACCGAGCGGTCAGTGGAACCTTCCCCGCGGCTGAAGCGTCGGACAGACATGACTGGGTTCCAGCCCGTCCCGCTGCCCCCGGATCGCCTCGAGGCGATCCTCAACTCCGTGATCATGCAGCATCTCAGTCTCGGCTGGCGGATCGAGTCGCGTATCGGCAACCAGGCCGTCCTGGTCCGCGGCACCGAGGTCAACCACCCGCTGCACGCTGTGATCACGGTCCTGGTGTGCGGCCTGTGGCTGCCGGTCTGGCTGATCGCCATCGCGACCGGATCCCCGCAGCGCTCGATCGTCTCGGTCGACCCGTACGGCCGGGTCATGCACGGCGGGATGCCGTTCGTCGGCATGCCGGTGCAGCCGCCGAGGTTCAACCAGAACGCGCACGCGATCCAGCTGGCTAACATGCGCCGCGACCTGCGCCTGCAGGCCAGAAACCACGCGAGGGACGTCGTGCTCGCCCGCGACCTGCGGATCGGTCGGCCGGACCTGCCCCGGCAGTACGACGACGGCGGCCTGGTCGACATCAACCACGTGCCGGCACCGGTCATGACCGCGATCACCGGGATCACCCCGGAGCTGGCCGAGCGCATCGTCCAGATCCGGAACACGGTCTACTCGTTCACCTCGGCGGAGGAGCTGGCGGTCGTGGCGGACCTGCCGCCGCACCTGACCCCCGAGCTCGTCGAGTACGCGATCTTCATCCCGTAACGCGTCACCTTCGCTTCCGGCCGTAAGGCTCTCTCCTGCTAGTGTGCTCCGACCCGCAATGGGACAGTTGTGTAGCGAATAGACGCATTTGTTCGGAGTGATGAGAAATGACAAGTGGCCTGCCTGACAATTTCCCGCTCCCTCGTGTTGCCGAACTGCGCGTCCCCCAGGCGACCGTGGCGCTCACGCCGCCCGCACACGCCCTGGGTTCGCTGCGCACCGCCGCGGGCTGCCTGGTCAGCGCGTTGCCCGGTGCCCGTAGGCGTCCTCCCCTGGCCCCGCGACTGCTGCCGAAGGTCCGAAAGGGATCGGCGTGAGAAACTTTCTGATCTGGATCTCCGGCGTCCAGCCCGACCTTCTCGAACAGGCCCCCGCGGACCGCGCCAAATACCAGGGAATCGGCGGCGCGGTCCTCACCACCGCGACTCTGGCCGCGATCTCGATGTACTTCGCCCTGCAGATGGCCGTGCGCGCCCCGTGGTGGGGGGCGCTGTTCATCTCGATCGTCTGGTTCGGCGCGATCCTCAACCTGGACCGCTGGCTGGTCGTGTCGATCCAGCGGACCGACAAGCGCCGACAGGCCCTCACCGTGGCGCTCCCCCGGCTGCTGCTGGCCCTGCTGTTCGGAGTCGTGATCTCGACTCCGCTGGTACTGCAGATCTTCCGGCCCGAGGTCGAGGCCGAGATCAACAAGATCCGGCTGGAGCAGACCGAGCAGTTCCAGGGCGACCTGACCGGCGGCGCGACCGGCAAGAAGATCAAGGACCTGGAGACCCGCGAGGCCTCGCTGCTCGCCACGATCAGCAGCGGTGGCGCGATCACCGACGCCGAGGCCGACCCGACCGTGGTCAACCTGCGCAGCCAGCTCGACTCCTGGTCGGACAAACGGGACAACGCCCGGCGGCTGGCCGCGTGTGAGCTGACCGGCTTCAACTGCCCCGGCGGCACGACCGGCAAGTCCGGCGACGGCCCGATCTACCGGCAGCGGCTCGCCGAGCAGAACGACGCCCAGGCCGAGGTCGACAAGCTGACCAGGCGGCTGGACTCCCGGATCAAGGACCTGCAGACCAGCGAGAAGACCAGCCGGTCGCAGACGCTCCGCGACGCCAACGCAGCGCTGCCGGGCGTGCAGAAGCAGCTCACGACGCTGCGGGACCTCCAACACAGCGAGCAGACCGCGTTCGAGGAGAAGAACGAGAACAACACCGGCTTCCTGATCCGGCTGAAGGCCCTCGACCGGGTGTCGGGCGACGACTTCACCCTCGGCATGTGGCGGCTCCTGCTGTTCCTGCTGATCACGACTCTGGAGTGCCTGCCGATCTTCGTGAAGATCCTGCAGCTGTTCGGGCCGCGTACGGCCTACGAGCAGATCGCCTACGAACACGAGCAGACCCGGCTGCTCAGCGGCAAGGACAGCGCACAGAAACGGCACGAGGCCGCCACGATCGAGCGGGAGGCCGCACTCACCCAGACCCGGGCCCTGGCGGAGGCCCGCGCACAGGCGGTCAGGGAGATCAGCGACCTGACCGTCCAGGCCGAGAAGCGGGTCGCCGCGGCGATCCTGGCCGCGTGGGAGCAGCGCGAGATCGACAACATCCCGCACAAGCTCGACCAGTATCTGACCAGCGGCACCTACACCGAGGTCACGCCGGTGGAGCAGGACGTGGAGCAGCCGGCCCCGCTGTTCGGGCCCGGCGCTCCCGGCGTCTCGCCCTACTGGGCGGCGAACTACGACGTCCTGCAGCAGCACAACAGCACCACCAACGACTCGCCCGCGAACTGAGGTCAGCCGGTGACCGGCCAGCCGATCACCAGGGCCTTGCCGTTGCCGGTGACCCCGACCGTGGCGTTGGAACCTGCGGCACCGGTCACCGTCACCGTGAAGGTGACCTTGTACTCGCCCTGGGCGACCGTCACGGCCGGCCCGCCCGCCACACCCGCGAGGTTCAGGTCGAGCGTGATATCGCTCTGGGCGTAGGCGCCCAGCGCTGCCGTCACGTCGACGGCGTCACCGGTCGTGACCGACGCGCCCGCATTGGAGGTCAACAGGAGCCTGGGCCGGATGAGCAGTGCGGCCGACCTGCCACCGCCGCCCGTGGCCGCGGTCATCGCCGCGGTCACCGGCCCGTTCTCGACCAGGCCGGCCGTGACCGCGAAGCTGACGGTCCTGGCGTTCGCGGGCACCCTGACCCCACCGGGGAACCTGATCGCCGGGTCAGGCGAGGTCAGCGTGATCGCGGTCCCCTCGGCCGGGGCCGGGGCGTCGATGCTGACCGTCGCCGTCACCTGGTCGCCGCTCTGCACCTCGGGCTGGGCGGTGGTGAACCCGTTGACGGCCGGGGTGGGCCTGATCGTCAGGGCAGCTCTGCCGGACGTGCCGTTGGTCGACGCGCTGAGGCCGGCGACGACCTTGGCCGGGACCGCAGTCGTCGGGACGGTGACCGTCACGGCCTGCTGCCCGGCGGGAACGGTCACCGGCAGGCCCGGGACCTTCGCCGCGACCGAGGTGGCGGCGAAGGTGACCTTGACGCCGCGGGCCGGGGCCACCCGGTCGAGGGTGACCGTCGCCTTGATCGAGCCGCCACCGACGGTGTCGGCCGGGTTCAGCTCCAGCTTGGCGATCCTGGCCGCGTACGGGTCGCTCACGATCACCCGGAGCCGCAGGGTCCACACCTTGTTGACCTTGAGAGTGACCGTCACCGACCTGGTCACGCCGCTCGTCCTGATCGGGAACTTGACGAGCTTCATACCCGCCGGGATCTTCAGTGAGCCCGGGACCTTGACCGTCTTGGACGAGCTGGTGAGCTTGACCACGGTGCCGCCCGGCTTGGCCGGTCCCGACAGCTTGACCGCGCCCGACATCGTTCCGCCGCCGACGATCGTGCCGGCCGAGAGCACGAAGTCGACGACCCGGGGCCACGGGTGGACCTTGAGCCTGACCTGCTTGTGCACCGTGCCGTAGGAGACCCGGACGAGCCTGCTCACGGGTTTCCTGACCCGGGCGGTGCCGATCCAGAACGTGGCCGTCCTGGTGCCCTTGGTGACCCTGACCGTCCGGGCGGCCTTGAGGCCCTTCGCGACCGCGACCCGCAGGGTCACCCCGGCGGCCGGAGCACCCTTGCTGAGCAGAACCGTCGCGCGGGTACCGTACCCGCCGTACACCTTGGTCTCCCGGAGGGTGACCCGGGTCAGCGACAGTTTCCTGGCCCCGGCCAGGGGCACCGGCGCGACCCCGACAGGCGTGACGGGCCGGAGTTCGACGGTCTGCGGCCGGGTCGTGACGGGGTCGTCTGCGGTCTTGCGCACCTCGTGGGCCGGGGACGCCCAGACACCGGCCGCGGCGACCGCCGCGACCGTGCCGAACGTGACCCAGCTGAGCAGCGACCTCATCCGTCCCGCCCTTCGCGAACACGACACATCAGCAACGCTGATCGTGCCGTCACCACGGTCACCGCGTCAACTGCGGGTCAACCCCGGTATGCGGAGATCCCGGTGATCGCCTCGCCGAGGACCAGGGTGTGGATCTCCTGCGTCCCCTCGTAGGTGAGGACGGATTCGAGGTTGTTGGCATGCCTGATCACGGGATATTCGAGAGTGACGCCGTTCGCGCCGAGGATGGTGCGGGCCTGGCGGGCCACGTCGATGGCCGCGCGGACGTTCGCGAGCTTGCCGAACGACACCTGCTGCGCGGTGACCGTGCCGGCCTCCTTGAGCCGCCCCACGTGCAGCGCGGTCAGCCCGGCCTGGCCGAGCGCGACCTCCATCCAGGCCAGTTTCTCCTGGGTGAGCTGGAAGGCAGCGATCGGCTTCCCGAACTGGATCCGGGTCTTGGAGTACTCGACTGCCGTCTCATAGCATGTGCGGCCGGCGCCGACCGAGCCGAACAGGATGCCGAACCGGGCCTCCGACAGGCAGCCGAGCGGGCCCTTGAGCCCGCGGGCCCCGGGCAGGACCGCGTCGGCGGGCAGCCGTACGTCGTCGAAGGCCAGCTCGGAAGTGACGGACGCGCGCAGCGACATCTTCTTCTTGATGTCGCTCGAGGTGAAGCCGGGCGTGTCGCGCGGCACCAGGAACCCGTTGATGCCGGCCTCGGTGCGGGCCCAGACGACCGCCACGTCCGCCATCGACCCGTTCGTGATCCACATCTTGGCCCCGTTGAGCACCCAGTCGTCGCCGTCGCGGCGCGCGTGGGTCGTCATCGAGCCCGGGTCGGACCCGTGGTCGGGCTCGGTCAGCCCGAAGCAGCCGAGCAGCTCACCGGTGGCCATCCCGGGCAGCCACTGCTGCTTCTGCTCCTCCGAGCCGTACTTGTGGATCGCGGTCATCGCGAGCGAGCCCTGCACCGACATGAAGCTGCGCAGCCCCGAGTCGGCGGCCTCCAGCTCCCGGCAGGCGATCCCGTAGGCGACCGCGCCGAGCCCCGCGCACCCGTAGCCGTGCAGGTGCATCCCGAACAGGCCGAGCTTGCCCATCTCCAGCGCCAGCTCCCGCACCGGCAACGTGCCCTGCTCGAACCAGTCGGAGATGTAGGGGTCCACCGAGGCGGCCCGGAACGCCCGGACGGTGTCGCGGATCATCCGTTCCTCATCGGTGAGCTGGTCGTCGATCCGCAGGACATCCATGGCGCGCCTCCTGTTATCCCGGTTTGACATCGCTCAGGGTACGGATCCAGATTAGTCAGGGTCAGGGCAGGGGTCATCTCAGGGCGGAGCCCCGATGTGTGAGCGCCCCGATATCGGCCAGTATCAAGGCATGACGAACACACTGCACCGCAACACCGACCACAAGATGCTCGGCGGGGTCTGCGCCACGATCGCCGACCGCACCAACCTCGAACTCAACATCGTCCGGCTGGTCACCGCCGGCTCGGCCGTCCTGGGCCTGGCCCTGTTCGGACTCGGCCTGACGATCCCGATCCTGTACGTCCTGGCCTGGGTCCTGATTCCGGCCCAGGGCGAGGACATCTCGATCGCCCAGCGCTGGTTCAACAAGCCGCAGGTCCAGGAGAAGCTGGACTCGTTCAACAAGAAGCTGTGACCTTGGCCTCCTCCGGTGGTGCGAACATCTCGGCGACCACGTCGCCGCGCACCTGGGTCCAGACCATGGTGAGCATGGTCGCCGCCGACAGCCCCGCTGCTCCGGCAAGCGCGACCACGACCTCCGGGCCGATCACCTGGGCGAGCGCACCACCGGCCAGGATCCCGAGTCCCTGGCCGGCCAGGATCCCGGACTGGGCCAGGCCGAACGCCTGGCCCCGTCCGGACGGCGGCACCGCGGCCACGAACGCCGCGTTAGCCGCGAGCTGGTAGGCGCTGCCGACCCCCGACAGCGCCCACAGGCCCACCACGACCGGCAGGCTCGGATGCAGCCCGCAGCCGATCAGCGGGGCGCACGCCAGCATCGACATCCAACCCATCGAGCGGATCCGGCTGGACGGCCGGACGAACCGGGTGAAGGCGAAGCAGCCGATCATCATGCCGGTCGGCATCGCCGCCATCAGAACCCCGACAAAGAGGGGATCCTTCCCGTACGTCGCCGCGTAGGGGGCCGCGAGCCCCTCCGGGATCACATAGAACGCGCACAGCCAGGCGAAGCTGACCAGGCTGCGCAGCGTCGGATCGCCGAACACCAGCCTGGCCCCGTCCCGGGTGTTGCGCCACAGCCGCATCGGCTCGTTCGCGTTGTTCTTGGGCGTGGGCCGCCGCCGGATCCCGATCATCACGATCACCGCCGACAGCGCGAAGGTCATCGCGTTGACCGCCAGCGCCTCACGCGTCCCCACGACCGCCACCAGTGCCCCGCCCGCCAGGAACCCGATCATCTGGGTCCCCTGGTGGGTGATGTTGTTGATCGCCGCGCCGACGACGTACCGGTCGCCCGCGAGCAGATCCGGCAGCAGGGCGGCCCTGGCCGCGGTGAACGGCGCGCCCAGCAGCACCGTGAAGAAGACCAGCACGCACAGCCCCGCGAACGGCATGGCGTTGAGGACCATCAGCGCGACCAGCACGGTCCGCAGCAGGTCACAGACGACCATGACCCGGCGCCGGGGGAACAAGTCAGCCAGACCCGACAGGATCGGCCCGCCCACGATCGGCGGCAGATAGGTCAGGGCGTACGTCAGGGCCGTCAGCAGCGCCGAGTGGGTCCGGTGGTAGACGAGCACCGCGAGGGCCACCTGGGCCAGTTGATCACCGAGCGAGGACAGGGTCTGGGCTGCCCAAAGATGGCGGAACTCACCGACGGCGAAGACCTCGCGGTACGTCGCCTGCTCTTCCGGTGAACGTCTATGCCTGCCCATGCCCCCGCTCTCAGGTCATACCGCTACCGACCCCCTCCCATGAAATCACGTAGCGTACCCACGACGTGACCTAATGTGCGGAGTCTGTCGCCATCTTTTCGCCAGATCACCAACCGAGCTCGTGCAACCGGTCGTCGTCGATCCCGAAGTGGTGTCCGATCTCGTGCACGACCGTGATCGCCACCTCCTCGGCGACTTCGTCCCGGTGCTCGCAGATCTTGAGGATCTGGTCGCGGTAGATCTCGATCTGGTCGGGAAGGACCGCGGAGTACCAGTCACCCCGCTCGGTGAGCGGAATCCCGGTGTAGAGGCCCAGCAGCCCGTCCTCTGGGGCCACGTCCACCACCGTAACCACAACGTTCTTCATAATCTTGGTCAGTTCCGGCGGGATACTGTCGAGAGCTTCGGAGACCAGCTCTTCGAACTCCTCCCGCGACATTTCAATCACAGGTGTCATAGTGCCCATATTCGCGCGACTTGCTTCCTTCTTTCCGTCCCAGCGGGTGCGCCGCTGGCTCGCCGTTCTCCTCATCGGCGTCGCCGGAGCCGCCGGCGGCCTCCTCGTGGGCGGCCACGTCCAGACCCCCATCGGCCCCGCCAACGTGTCGATGTCCCTCGGCCTGTCCTGGGGCGGCGGCACCGTCGTGGAGATCCCCCCGCTCGGCTCCCTGGAACTCCGCTCCCACCACGGCCCCCTGCGGCTCGAAGCCCAGGTCGTCCAGCTGCGCTCTGCGGACTCCCAGAGATTCATCAAGGACCCCAAGGCCGTCGACCACCTCGCCGACGACATCGGCGGCCAGGTCCAGCACGGCGTCCTCATGCTCTGCCTGCGTGGCATCATCTTCGCCCTGATCTTCGCGGGCCTGCTCAGCGTCCTGGTCTTCCGCGCCTGGAGACCCGCCGCATCGGCCGTGGGCTGCGCCGTCCTCGCCCTCGCCGTCTGCGCCGCCGTCGCGTTCCTCAGCTTCAAACCCGCATCCGTCGCCGAACCCCGCTACACCGGCCTCATCGCCAACGCCCCCCAGGTCGTCGGCGACGCCCGCACCGTCGTTCGCCGGTTCGCCGCCTACCGCGACATGCTCGCCAAACTCGTCGGCAACCTCTCCCAGCTGTACGCCACCACCTCGAACCTGCCGATCTACGCGCCCAACCCCGAGACCCTCCGGGTCCTGCACGTCTCCGACATCCACCTCAACCCGCTCGCCTGGGACGTCATCAAGTCGGTCTCCACCCAGTTCGCCGTCGACGTCATCATCGACAGCGGCGACCTCACCGACCACGGCACCAGCGCCGAAGAGCCCTTCGCCAACTCCATCAAATCCCTCAAAATTCCCTACGTCTTCGTCCGCGGCAACCACGACTCCCCCGCCATCCAGGCCGCGGTAACCCGCCAGCCCAACGCCGTGGTCCTCGACAACCGCGTAGCCACCGTCGCCGGCCTCCGCATCTACGGCGCCGGCGACCCCCGCTTCACCCCCGACAAGACCACCCGCGACGACAACGTGGGCGCCACCGAAATGCTCGCCACCGGCCGGCAACTCGCCACCGCCCTCACCGACCGCCCCGACCTCGCCGTCCTCCACGACCCCGCAGAAGGCAAAGCCTTCGACGGCCTCACCCCCCTCGTCCTGGCAGGCCACACCCACGAACGCTCCACCTCCCTCCTCCCTCTCGGCACCCGCCTGTTCACCCAGGGCTCCACCGGCTCGGCCGGCCTCCGCGGCCTGGAAGGCGAGAACCCCACCCCCGTAGAACTCTCCCTGCTCTACTTCAGCCGCATCGACCACCGCCTCCAAGCCTGGGACGACATCACCCTCGGCGGCCTCGGCGAACAGTCCGTCCGCATGGAACGCCACCTCGAACCCGCTCCCGACCGCCCCGTTCCCGCCACTGTGACCCCCGTCACCGCCACGCCGTCCACGGAGCCCGCCGGCTGATGGATAATGGGTACGGCGCACCGGGGCAGGTCCCCTATGCTTGCCTCACGCCACGCCCTCATCGTCTAGTGGCCCAGGACGCCGCCCTTTCAAGGCGGTAGCACGGGTTCGAATCCCGTTGGGGGTACCACGCAGAAGGAAACTTCATCGGCAGCCGCCGGTGGCGTTTCCTGCGTTTTTGCCCCGTTCAGGGCGTTGTGGGCGGCTTTCTGTTGAGCTTCCAGGTCGGTGCCGCTGAGGGTGACGCGGCATTCGGCGGTGTTGGTGTGGTGGTCGTAGACGATCTCCAGGCGGAAGGCTTCGTAGAGGGCTCGTTGGAGGTCCTCGGGGAGCTTGTCGACCTTGATGTCGCCGAGCGGGATCAGGTCGAGGAGCTCGGGGCGCGGCCTCTCCAGCGGCGTCTCCTCCAGCTTCGCCAGCAGGGCTTTCTTCTCGTGCTGCTCGGCTTCGATCTCGGCGGAACGGCGGTTGGTGCGGGCTCGCATGGCCTGGGTGGGGTTGTTGGTGAGTTCGAGGTTGGCCAGGAGGCGTTCCTGGGCGGCCTCAAGGACGGTGAGGGTGCGGCGGACGGCTTCGATGCGGGCTTCGTGGTCGGTGATGGCGCGTTCTTCGGCTTCGGTGAGCAGAGTGCCAAGGTGGATGCTGCGGTGCGGGTGGAAGATGTTGGTGGCGAAGAACTCGGTGACGGCATCGGCGATGTTGTCCTCTCGGAGCCAGTAGCTCTTGGGGTGCCCTTCGGGGACGTAGCCCTTGGCGGGGGCGCAGCAGTAGTAGGTGGTGTCCCTGCGGGTCTTGCCGCCGAGGCGTCGCCTGCACTGGGTGCAGGTGATGTAGGAGCGGTAGACGTAGGAGCGTTTGGTGTCGGGGTGGAGGGTGTTGAGCTGGGCGTCCCGTGAGCGTTCGCGTTTCCTTGCGACGAGTTGGGCGTCGGTGAACATCTCGATCGTGACGAGGGGTTCGTGGGTGGGGGCGCTGGACCACACCCAGTCCTCGGGCGGGTTGGGCCTGCCTCCGTTGCTCTTGGTCGCCCGCCGGTTCCACACCATGTAGCCGGTGTGCTTGGGGTTGGTGAGGATCTCCCGGACGCTGGAAGGAGTCCATCGTCCGACCGCCCTCGCGGGGTCGACGGGTGTGGGTGGTGGGAACCGGTCGAGGTCGAGGTTGAGCAGGTTCGCGATGGCCTTGTAGCCGAGCTGGTGGCCGACGCGCAGGTTGTAGATGTGGGTGACGACCAGGCCCTTGACCGGGTCGGGGACGAGTTTGTGCTTGGTGAGGCCCAGGGAACGGCGGGCGGGCACCGGGTGCGGGATCTTCAACGCCGCGTACCCGTAGGGCGGTTTACCGACGTTGTAGCCCTGTTCGCAGTGGGTCTCGAAACCGCCCCAGGACTTCTCCAGCAGTTCCAGGACGTACCACTCGGCGACGCCCTGTTTCACGCGGCGGGTGAGGGTCTGGGTGGAGTTCTTGCCGTCGATCGGCTCGTCGGCCGCGAACAGCGGGACACCGTGCTGTTCCAGCTCGTACTCGATCTTCGTGCCGAGGTAGGAGCGGCGGGCCACCCGGCCGATGTCCTCACAGATCACCGCGTCGAAGCGCCGGTCGGGCCGTTGGGCCTCGGCCAGGAGGTCCTGGAGGCCTCCCTCCCTTGGGACGGGGATGGAGAACCGCTCGTGGCCCCGGCCGAGGCCGCGCGCTGACAGGTCCATGCGGCCGGACTCGATGTCGTAGAAGACGGCCGCGATGATCCCGCCCTCGGGCAGGACGGCCCGGCAGGAGTTGACCTGCCGGGGAATCGAGAGCGTCGGGTCCTGCTGGTCCTTCGTCGATGTGCGGGCGAGCACCGCGAACCGCAGGGGTCCCGGTGCTCGCCGTCCTCCGCCGGGACCGGTCAGCCGCCCCCGGCCGCCTCGGGTGCCGAGGAGCTCGGGCGGGATCGGTCCCGGGTACTGATGAGCCATTCCAGTGCCTCCTTGATCGCCTGTGCCTGCGCGCGGTCCAGTTGTTCGGCCACCTCTCCTTCGGCGGTCAGAATCGTCCAGGTGAACCTCGGTGATTCGGTGGATGACGTCCCGGCCGCGCCCGGTGAACGCGTCCCGCATTCACGCTCGGCTCGGCCGGGAAGGTCAAGCCCGGTACTGCTCTGTTCGCTGCTCAATGTCGGGTGGCCCGTGACGGTTCACCCGGTCCCCATCCACAGATGAATAGCCCTCGCCGAACCCGGATCCGGAGAGCTCCGCCGGTCATGGTTCGGCAAAGCCCGCGACGCTCCCGCCGGGAAGGGCGCACGCGCGATGGGAAGCTTCCGGGAAGGCGAGCGGGAAGGGACGGGGAAGGCCACTGACCACCACCCGAGGTGAGCGTTCCGCTCCGGCGACCGCTGCGGGCAACGCTCTGGCGGTGGTCGAAGCCGCGTTCTCCTCGCTGGCCTACGGGCCGGCCGCTCTCACCGTCGACGGCTACCTGATCGGCCTTGGGCTTCCCGCGCGGCCCGTCCCGTTGGGTGAGCTACGCGAGATCGTCCTGGAGAAGAACACGACCCTGGACGTGCGGGACGCGGTGTGGGCGCATCTGGTCGGTCGTGCACGGGCGGACGAGATGTGGGTGACCGCGTGCCTGGGGATGGCGCTGCCCGGGTTGAAGGCGGCGGCCGGACGACTCACCGCCGCCCACCCGCGCGAGGTCGGTGACGACATCACCGCCGAGATGGTCACCGCCTTCATCCGCCACCTGCGCGAGGTTGACGTCACCAAGCCGAACATCTGCTCACACCTGGTGTTCCGCGCACGCAAACAGGCCGGTAGGGAACGCGCCCGCCACCTCAACGCCGCTGGCCACCTCCCCCTCGACCCCGTCGAGGCGACCACCCCCGCCGACCATGAC
>JBDSTJ010000352.1:0-2802 GCA_039928335.1 Streptosporangiaceae bacterium
GGAGCGGAGGGGCTCCGGGGGAAGACCATTTCTTCTTATCTGTGGGAGTACCGGCGGCGTCGGAGGAAGCCGAAGAGGAACCCCAGGAGAGCGATCGTCAGCACAACCCGCAGAGCGACGAAGAACACCACCGGCGTGCCAGTGGCGACCGCGACGATTCCCAAGACCGCCAGCAGGATCAGCGGGGTCTTGAGGAAACGGCCCCCACGGTGGTGGACCTGGTGGCCGTGGTGGACCCCGTGCGGACGCCGGGGCGGGTGGGGAACGGCTTCCCAGGCGCGGGGCCCGGGAAGATCCTTCGTGATCTCCCGGAGGTCGGCCCGGGTCTTGGCGGCCAGGGTGGCCTCCAGCCGCTCCTCGAGCTCGTCGGAGTCGAGCCTGCCCTCGGCGTAGTGCTGCTGGAGCGCCTCGGTCACCTGGGTCCGCTCGCTGTCGCCGATCCGGAGCTGCACCTCGGCCGTGGGCCCCGCCCAGTTCTGGGTGACCAGCCATTGCTGGGCCTGCTGGGCCTGCCGAGCGTACTGGCGGTACGGGTGGCCCCTCATGACTCCTCCTCCCGGTCCTCGGCGAGGATCCCGTACAGCCGGCGTCTGGTCTCGGTGACCAGCCGGGTCGCCTCGGCGACCTGCGCGGGCGTGCCGGCCTGCACGACCTGGACCAAAGCGGTGCCGAGCTGCGCGGCCTCCTTGAAGACCGAGGCGAGGTCGCCCGGGAAGGAGCTGGTCATCTCGGCCCAGGGGGCCTGCGGCGGGTGGGCCTCGACGTGGGCCAGTCCCTCGTCGGTGAGGCTGAAGGTCTTGCGGCCCTCCGACTCCTCGCCGCGGATCAGCCCTTCGTCGGCGAGCTGCTGGAGCGCCGGATAGACCGCCCCCGGGCTGGGCTTCCAGGTGCCGTCGCTGCGCTGCTCGACCTCCTGGATGATCTGGTAACCGTTGTGCGGCCCCTCGATGAGCAGCGACAGGATCGCCGCCCGGACGTCACCGCGCTTGGCCTTCGGCGGCGGCGGGCCCCCGAACGGGCCGAAGCCGCCGGCTCCGGCCCACGGCGGTTTGCCGCCGAAGGCGCTGAACAGGAAGTCGGGTCCGTGCCTGCCATGTCCTCGCATGTTCTACCCCGCGTTCTGAGAGCTCTCTAAGAACCTTCTCGATACCCTGACGATATATCGATATCATCCACTTTCTCTCCTCCCTGCGGACTACTACCCACGGGTAGCTTGATGTCGAGATAAATCGGCAGTAGCTTGACGTCAAGAGAAATTCTGTCGAAGTTAGGCCGCCCTGAGTTGGGGGCATCTCCGGGACTAGGGCAGGATTCGCCACGGGATGAAAACCACGCCGGACCGTACAAGGCCAGGCAGTGGCCGGTGAGACCACCACAGACGCGATGTACCGCCGTGCCGCGCCCAGGCACGGGGTGAATGAGGAGGACGGGACAGTGTCCGCGAACAGCTTCGGCAGCAAAAGCGAGCTGCAGGTAGGCGACAAGTCGTACGAGATCTACCGGCTGGACGCAGTCGAGGGCTCCGCCCGTCTTCCGTACAGCCTCAAGGTTCTGCTCGAGAACCTGCTGCGGACCGAGGACGGCGCCAACATCACGGCCGACCACATCCGCACGATCGGGAACTGGGAGGCCGCCGCCCAGCCCAGCCACGAGATCCAGTTCACCCCCGCCCGGGTGATCATGCAGGACTTCACCGGTGTGCCCTGCGTGGTCGACCTGGCCACCATGCGCGAGGCCGTCCGCGACCTCGGCGGCGACCCGACGAAGATCAACCCGCTCGCACCGGCCGAGATGGTCATCGACCACTCCGTCATCGTCGACCACTTCGGCACCCCGCAGGCCTTCGACCTGAACGTGGCCGTCGAGTACGAGCGCAACAACGAGCGTTACCAGTTCCTGCGCTGGGGCCAGACCGCGTTCGACGAGTTCAAGGTCGTCCCGCCCGGCACCGGCATCGTGCACCAGGTCAACATCGAGCACCTGGCCCGGGTCGTGTTCGACCGGGGCGGCGTCGCCTACCCCGACACCTGCGTCGGCACCGACTCCCACACCACGATGGAGAACGGCATCGGCGTCCTGGGCTGGGGGGTCGGCGGCATCGAGGCGGAGGCAGCGATGCTCGGCCAGCCGATCTCGATGCTCATCCCGCGCGTCGTCGGCTTCAAGCTGACCGGCGAGCTGCCGGCCGGCACGACCGCCACCGACCTGGTGCTCACGATCACCGAGATGCTGCGCGGGCACGGCGTCGTCGGCAAGTTCGTGGAGTTCTACGGCGCGGGCGTCGCGGCCCTGCCGTTGGCCAACCGGGCCACCATCGGCAACATGAGCCCCGAGTTCGGCTCCACCTGCGCGATTTTCCCGATCGACGACGAGACCCTGAACTACCTGCGCCTCACCGGCCGCTCCGACGAGCAGGTCGCGCTCGTCGAGGCCTATGCCAAGGAACAGGGCATGTGGCTGTACGCCGACAACGAGCCCGACTTCTCGGAGTACCTCGAGCTCGACCTCGGGGCGGTCGTCCCGTCGATCGCCGGCCCCAAGCGCCCGCAGGACCGCATCGAGGTCTCCCAGGCCAAGGCGGCCTGGCGCCGTGACGTCCGCAACTACGTCAAGGACGCCGACGAGTCGGGCAAGGAGAGCTTCCCGGCTTCGGACCCGCCGGCGGTCTCCCCCGGGGACTCCCGCCCGCACCGGCGGGTCACGGTCACCCAGGACGGCGAGACCTTCGAGCTGGACCACGGCGCGGTCGTGGTCGCGGCGATCACCTCCTGCACCAACACCTCCAACCCGTACGTCATGATC
>JBDSTJ010000353.1:0-7179 GCA_039928335.1 Streptosporangiaceae bacterium
TCACCGACCTCGAGGCCGCCCGGCAGACCCTGTCCGGCATCACGATCAAGGACGAGGAGCTGCGGGCCGACCCGCAGACCCAGACCCGGCTGATCTGCGAGTACCTCGAGCTGCCCTGGCAGCTGGAGATGATCTATCAGAACCCGCAGTACGTGGAGCGCGCTCCGGTCGTGCCCGGCACAGCCGAGCTGCCCGAGCAGCTGCGCGACCTCGCCAAGCTCTGGGGCTACCCGGCCTGAGGGCCGCGGATCCGGTACGTCCGGCCGAAGGTAACATCACGGGGCCTCAACCTTGAGGTGACTCGAAGTCATACCGAGGTACCATCCGCCCGTCCCCGCACCATGGCATCCTTGTTACCCATGGATGGATGCCCGAAATGTCAGACCTCTGGTCTGTCCAGGCTCGCGAACACGTCATCGAGCAGGGGCTGGGCGGGAGTTCTGCCGTGTTCCACGAACCATTCGTGGCCCAGGGCCCAGCGGAAGATCGGATAGGGGAGCCGGAGCAGGATCCTCAGCGTCCGTACGCCTTCGTCGCCGCCCGCCTGGGTGGCATGCGCCGCCATCGCGGCGCGTTTGTGCCGGGCGAACCGGCGCACGTCGACCCGGTGGGTGAGGTCTCCGGTGGCGGTGTAGGCACTCGAGAAACGGGATGGGTTGAAGTCGGCGGGAATGCCCGGCACGCGGGCGATGAGGCGTAGCACGCGGTGCAGCAGCCGCCGGTCGACCGTGGCCTCGAGCACCAGCGGGGTGCCCGCGAGCTCGGCCGCCCGGATACCCACCCGGTGGACCTGCACATGATCGGGATGCCCGTACCCCCCGGCGGGGTCGTAAATCGTGAGCGCGTCCGCGGACTCCTCGCGCAGGACGTCCGCGAGCCGCTGTGCCGCCGCCTCCACCGGCACCAGGGCGAATGCGCCTTCCGCGCCCGACGGGGCGTCCGCCATGCCCGAGTCGGCGTAGCCCAGCACCTCGACCCGCGCGCAGCCCAGCGCGGCGGCCGAACGTTCGAGCTCGACGGTCCTGCGTACGCCCAGCGCGCCGTCGGCGCGGTCGCCGGCCGCGGCGAGACCCGCCTCCCCGGCGGTCGCGACGACCAGGACGACCCGGTGGCCCGCAGCGGCGGCCCTGGCCAGGGTTCCCGCGGTGAGCAGCGCCTCGTCGTCGGGATGTGCGTGAAAGGACACCAGCGTGTAGGACATCCGCCCAGTCTGCCGTGCCCGCACCACTCAGAGACACCGGAGATCCCGGCATGAGAATCGCCCACGTCACCGACTTCTACCTGCCGAGGCTCGGCGGAATCGAGATGCACGTCCGCGACCTGGCCGTGCGTCAGCAGGACGCCGGGCACGACGTGGAGATCATCACGTCGTCGCCGCGTCCGGCCGAGCGCCGCCACCTGGAGGAGGCCGACGGCCTGCGGGTGCACCGGCTGACCGAGTCGGCCCCGCTCGCCCACGCGCTGCACCCGGCCGGCCTGGTCGCCGCCCGCAGGCTGCTGCGCCGCGGCAAGTACGACGTCGTCCACGTGCACGCCGGCCCGTTCTCGCCGCTGGCGTTCTCGGCGATCACCCTGTCGGGGGAGAACCCCACGGTCGTGACCGCCCATTCGATGATCTCCTATCTGGAGCCCGCGTTCCGGGCCCTCAACGCCACCACCGGATGGGCCGCGCTGCCCGCGGTGTGGACGGCCGTCAGCGACGTCGCCGCCGAACCGTTGCGCCGGCTGGTCGCGCCGTCCCCCGTGCACGTGCTGCCCAACGGGATCGACGCCTCGGGCTGGCAGATCGACCGCCTCGACCGGGTGCCCGAGGAGGTCCTGGTCGTGGCGGTCATGCGGCTGGCCAAGCGCAAACGGCCGCAGCACCTGATCAAGATGCTGCGCCGGGCGCACGAACGGCTGGGCCCGGACGTACGGCTCCGCGCGGTGATCGTCGGCGAGGGCCCGGAGCGCCGTACCGTCGAACGTTATGTCCGCAAGCACGGTATGTCAGGCTGGGTGAGCCTGCCCGGCCGGCAGAGCCGCTCGCAGATCCGTGAGCTGTTCCGCCGCGCCGACCTGTTCGTCGCGCCGGCCACTCTCGAGTCCTTCGGCATCGCCGCCCTGGAGGCGCGTTGCGCAGGCCTGCCGGTGGTGGCGCGCTCGGAGAGCGGCATCCGTGAGTTCGTCGGCGAGGGCCTGGAGGGCCTGCTGGTCGCCAGCGACGCCGACATGATCGACGCCATTGTCAGACTGGGAGCCGACCATGACCTGCGCGAGAAGATCGCTGATCACAACCGGACCATGCCGCCCCAGGTCACCTGGCCGGACGTGATGGCCCGTACCGACGCGATGTACGGCCTCGCGACCGAGCGCACCCCGCGCCGGGAACTCCCCGCCGTGCGCGGCCTTTTCAGAACGGCGGGCTGAACCATCCTCGCGAAGACCCACCGACGTCGCCCGAGGCTCATCGTCGAGCTGCTCATCGTGATCGTCCTGCTCAAGGTCTACGACTATGTCCGGTCGTTCGCCGACGTACGGCGCGGTCCGGCGCTCGAACACGGCCACGAGGTGCTGTCACTCGAACGGGCCCTGCACCTGGACTTCGAGCTCGCCACGAACCTGTGGCTGACTGAGCACCACGGGCTGGCCCTGGCCTCGGCCTACTGGTACCAGTTCGCGCACATCGGCGGCACGATGGCCGTCCTGTGCTGGTGCTACGTCGCCGGACCCGACCTCTACCGGGCCGCCCGGAACGCTCTGGTCGTGACCAACCTGATCGGCATGACGACCTTCTTCTTCCTGCCGGTGATGCCGCCGAGGCTGCTGCCCGGCATGGGCTACGTCGACACCGTCGCGGACGCCGGGTTCGGCACCTCGCACTACGGCGAGCATGTGCCCGCCGACCAGTACGCCGCGATGCCGTCGCTGCACCTGGCCTGGGCGATGTGGACGGCGATCGTGGTCGCCCTGCTGCTGCGCCGCTACCGGTGGGGCAGGCTCGCCCTGCTCTACCCGGTGATCACCTGTGTGGTGGTCGTCATCACCGCCAACCACTACTTCCTGGACGCCGTCGCCGGGGTCGCCGTGGCGATGGCCGCGATCTGGCTCGCAGGCCTGCAGCGGACGCCGGCTCAGATGATCCTGCGGCGCAGGAGCACGGCGAAGACGACCGCACCGGGCAGCAGCGGCAGCCAGACGGTCAGCAGCCGGTATCCGAGCACCGCGGCGACTGCGGTCGTGTTGGGCACACCCACCACGTACAGCCCGCCGACCAGCGCGACGTCGAGCCCGCCGACTCCGCCGGGCGAGGGCAGGAACGAAGCGACCGAGGACATCACCACGTAGATCACCACGACGGTGCCCAGGGCGATCAGGGCGCCGATGCTTCGCAGCACCGCGAAGAGCACGGCCGCGTGCAGCAGGGGAGTCGACAGCGATCCCAGCCAGAGGGCGAGCGCGCGGCCGGGGTGGCGCAGTACCGAGCCGAGTCCGCGCAGCTCCTTGACCATGCGCCGGCAGAGCCGACCGGTGCGGGCGGAGATCTGTGAGCCCCAGCCGCCGGGGCGGAGCTGGAACGCCGTGAACACCAGCAGGAGCAGCACGAGCACGCCCAGTGCGGCCATCGCCCAGGCGCTGTTGACCAGCGAGGTGCCGATCGACCCCCAGTCGGGCCACATCTCCAGGTCCTTGACGGCGCTGATCGTGGAGGGGGCGGCGACCACCGCGACGAGCAGCAGCAGGGTGTGGGTGACGAACCCGGCCAGGGAGTTGAGGCCGACCGCGCCGACGGCCGCGCTCTTGCTCACGCCGTACTTCTGCAGGAACCGGATGTTGATCGCCATCCCGCCGGAGTTGGCGGGCAGCAGGTGGTTGGCGAAGGTCGCGGCGATCTGGACGGCGAACACCCGGCCGATCGGCGGGGTGACCGGCATCGAGCCCAACTGGGTGATCGTGCCGATCATCATCACGATCGCGGTGAACACGACCGCCAGCAGTACCCAGTCGCCGTCGGCCTCGACGAGGCTGTTGAGCCCGTCGCTGACCGAGTCCCAGTTGAGGAACCCGAGGACGATCACCGCGACGGCGACCGCCAGGCCCAGCAGGATCTGTGGAATGGATGTGCCGGCCGTGACCTTGCGCAACGGTGCCAGCCCGGCTCGCACCGGTTCCAGCAGACTCTGAGAGCTCCCCATGCTCTTCTTCCCCTACCCCGTCGGGCTGCGCCAGCACACAGCAGCGATCTCTCTGCGGCCCTGATGATCGGCCGTGGTCACCGGCCGGGCTCTGGAACCGGCCTGCGATCGTGCGATATGCCGGTCTCAGGACCGTACCGGACTACGTCTCGATCGGGGCACCTTGTCCCTCAGTTATCCCACCAGAACATCTTTTATCGGGCGTTACGTCCTCTCCGCTGCCGGCACCCTTCACTCCGACGAGGCCCGGCGACGTGCAGTTCCTCCCTCGCGGAAGGCGATCAGCTCCCGGTGCGACCGCATCAGGCCGTCGGGGAGTTCGTCCTCGGCGAACCAGCGGGCCTCGAGGATCTCCAGCGGGTCGATCCGGAGGTCGCCGCCGACCAGTTCGGCTTCGTAGGCGATCTCGAGACGCAGTTGGTAGCCGCTGCCGAGACGGACCTGCCGGCCGACCCTGACCCGGAGCGAGGTCTCCTCGGCGACCTCACGCACCACGGTCTGCTCGAATGTCTCGCCGCGCTTGGCGAAACCGGTGGGCAGCCCCCAGGCGCGGCCGTCCGGCCACAGCCGGTGCCGCAGCAGCAGGATTCGGCCGTCGGCGTCGCGGACGACCCCGGTGACGCCGACCATGAACTTGGCGTTGCGGAACCACAGGATCCGCCACTGCGTGCGGCCGCTCAGGGCCTTCCAGAAGCGGGCGAGGAGAGCGAGCACGCTCCCCAGGGTAGGGCAGCGTCCGGCCGGCCGGCGCTTCCCCGGTAGCTGAGCCCATCTGGGCAAAACAACCATGGGTTTCTGCGGTGATTGTCGCTGGCGCACCGGGGGGACCTCCAGATGAAGAACATTTTCGAATCCAGGAGCGACCATGAAAGATCAGCCTCTCGGAGTGCACTCAGAGGTCGGCAGGTTGCACAAGGTGATTGTGCATCGTCCGGAGTTGAGTTTGAAGCGGCTTACGCCGTCGAATAATGATGCGCTGTTGTTTGATGACATTTTGTGGGTGGAGCATGCGCAGCGGGAGCATGATGCGTTTGTTGCGTTGATGCGGGAGCGTGGTGTGGAGGTGTTTTATCATCAGGAGTTGCTGGCTGAGGCGTTGGATGCGACTTTTGATGCCAAGCAGCATGCCGTGGAGCAGGCTGTCACTCATTTGACGGTGGGTCCGGCTTTGGTGGATACGGTGCGGGAGGCGTTGTCGGGCTGGTCGGGTGGGAAGCTGGCGAGGCATTTGATTGGTGGGTTGACCAAGGAGGAGTTCGGTGTCGGTGAGTTCGACGGGTCGTCGTTGGTGGCGGCGTCGGCGGGGCCGCAGGAGTTTCTGCTGCCGCCGTTGCCGAACTCGCTCTATCAGCGTGATCCGTCGGCGTGGCTATATGGAGGGGTGTCGCTCAATCCGATGTTCTTCCAGGCGCGGTTGCTGGAGACCATGAATCAGAGCACGATCTATCATCATCATCCGATGTTCGCCCGGGAGGAGTTCCCGTACTGGTATCCGCGGCAGGGTGATGACTCGGAGTTCAACGAGCAGGCGTTTGGTAGGGCCGCTGTGGAGGGCGGTGACATGATGCCGGTCGGTCACCGCACGGTGGTGATCGGGTTGAGTGAGCGCAGTACGGCCCGGACGATCGAGCACATCGCGTTGGAGTTGTTCGCGGTCGGTGCGGCTGACCGGTTGATCGCGGTGAACGTGCCCAAGAGCCGGTCGTACATGCATCTGGACACGGTCTTCACTCTGCTGGACGTCGACAAGGCCACCACGTATCTGCCGTTCCTGGAGACCGCGACGAGTTACTCGCTGCGGCCCGGTGACAAGGCCGGCACTCTGGACGTGCATGTCGACAAGACCTTCGTCAAGGCGTTGGAGGAGTCGTTGAGGATCTCCAGGCTGGAGGTCATCCCGGTTGGGGGCGATGAGAACCAGCAGGCCCGTGAGCAGTGGGACTCGGGCAGCAACTTCTTCGCCCTGGAACCCGGCGTCGTCGTCGGGTACCACAAGAACCAGTACACCCACCGCAAGCTCCGCGAGCACGGCGTCGAGGTCATCGACATCGAGGGCTTCGAACTCGGCAAGGGCCGAGGCGGCGCACACTGCATGACCTGCCCGATCTCCCGGGCCGGACTCTGAGCCGCGAGGGGAGACGCCCATGACCAGCCATCCGGCATGGGTCTTGTTCCTGGCCCTGTTCGGGCTGTACAGCCCGGTCGCGGCACTGGCCTCCTATGTACCGATCATCCGCGAGTACGACGGCAGACAGGTCATGCGCCTCGCGGTGGGCCTGGCGCTCAACGTTGCGATCTTCGTCCTGGTCGCACTCTGGATCGGTGAACCGCTGCTGCGGCTGCTGGGCATCAGCGTCGCCGCCCTCACCGCCACCGGAGGCATCGCGCTGGCCTACGCCGCCATCCCGCTGATGCGCGGCAAGGCCGGAGCCGTCGAGGAACTGGACAAGCTCGCGGCGATCGAGGCGGGGGCGGCCCCCGCGACTCCGGCCAAGCCGGCGGACGTCAAGTCGATCATGTTCACGCCGCTGACGTTCCCGCTGACCGTCGGCGGCACCACGTTCGCCTTCGGCGTCGCGGCCTCGGCGGATGCCACCGGGGTGCCGGAGAAGGTGTGGCTGTCGGTCGCGGCACTGTGCTTTGCCGCCCTGACCGGCGTGACCCTCTATCTGTCGGGCCACGTCCAGCGCCGCATCTCACTTCAGGGCGCGATGCTCCTGGACCGGATCGCCGGCATCCTGCTGACGGCCATCGCGGTCATCCTGCTCGCCAACGGCTTCACCGACCTCGTGCTGGCCAGGATCAACGGCTGACCTCGGCAGGATCGCCTGGTCGAGGGCGTGTTCCATCGCGACCCTGGCCAGGTCGAACGCCTCGGGCTCGTCGTGCAGCAGGGCATAGCTGTTGGCCCGGGTCGCGTAGGCGTCGAGCTCGAAGGCGAGCTGTTTCACGTTGGTGCCGGGTTTGAGCTCGCCCCGGTCGACAGCCCGGGACAGGCAGAGGG
>JBDSTJ010000354.1:0-8193 GCA_039928335.1 Streptosporangiaceae bacterium
GGATGCCCCGCCGGTCGAGAAGTCCACCTGGGTGACGAAGCGGGGCCTGGCCCAGATGCTCAAGGGCGGGGTGATCATGGACGTGGTCACGCCCGACCAGGCCAAAATCGCCGAAGATGCGGGGGCCGTCGCCGTCATGGCGCTGGAGCGGGTGCCCGCCGACATCCGCGCTGAGGGCGGGGTCTCCCGGATGAGCGACCCCGACATGATCGACGGGATCATCGCCGCGGTCTCCATCCCGGTCATGGCCAAGGCCCGGATCGGCCACTTCGTCGAGGCGCAGGTGCTGCAGTCGCTCGGCGTCGACTACATCGACGAGTCCGAGGTGCTGACCCCGGCCGACTACGCCCACCACATCGACAAGTGGGCCTTCACCGTGCCGTTCGTGTGCGGGGCGACCAGCCTGGGCGAGGCCCTGCGCCGGATCACCGAAGGCGCGGCCATGATCCGTTCCAAGGGCGAGGCCGGCACCGGCGACGTCTCCAATGCCACCACCCACATGCGGGAGCTGCGCCAGCAGATCAAACGGCTCGCCTCGCTGCCCGAGGATGAGCTGTTCGTCGCGGCCAAGGAGCTCCAGGCCCCCTATGAGCTGGTCAAGGAGGTCGCGCAGGCGGGCAAGCTGCCCGTCGTGCTGTTCACCGCGGGTGGGATCGCCACTCCGGCCGACGCCGCGATGATGATGCAGCTCGGCGCGGAGGGCGTGTTCGTCGGCTCCGGCATCTTCAAGTCCGGCGACCCGGTCAAGCGGGCCGAGGCCATTGTGAAGGCCACCACCTTCTTCGACGACCCGGATGTGATCGCCAAGGTGTCCCGTGGGCTGGGTGAGGCCATGGTCGGCATCAACGTCGGTAACATGGCAGAAGCTGACAAGTTTGCTGGCCGCGGCTGGTAACCCGCCCTGGCCCTCCCTCGGCGCTGATTGACCGGGCCATTCCCCTCCCGTCAAGGCGGTGTGAGAGTTACGCTGGCGGCGGCCGAAGCTCAGGGGTGGGCGGCCGGAGGGGAATGGCATGGCTTGGTCGGTCGCGCTCGCCTGCGCGAGCATCGGTGCGCCGGAGCGGGTGTTCGGGCCTGGACTGACGTTCGACTCCGAACGGGCGCTGGGGCTCGCCCAGCGCCTGTATCCGACGGCGAAACCCGTCGAGACCGGGGCAACGGTGCTGGACTTCGCGCTCTGGCCCTATGAGGACGAACTATTCATCGGGGCCTATGAGCAGGCCGTCGTGGTCTGCGACCGGCGGCTGTTCTGCCTGGACGAGGACGCGCGCCGGGTGGCCGACACGATCGCCTCGGTGCTGCCGGACGCACAGTGCGGTGTTTTGGTGCTGCACTCGATGGTGTCGGGGGCCTGGTTCCGCTGGTACGACAAGGGCACTCTCACCCGTGACATCTACGTCACGGCCGAGGATGGCGTCGTCGTGGACCAGGGCGAGCGGCTGCCGGCCGAGGCACGGTTCTGGAAAGAGATCGACGCGGGGGCCGAGGACGTGCCACTGCCGTTCGACCAGGAGGAGTTCGGGCTGGAGCTGGCCCGCACCTACCTGTTCGGCCGGGATCTGGCCGACCGCGGCGACGACGGTTTTCTGCCACTGGAGCTCCCGCTCCTCCGGTTCAGGCTCTCCTGAGGGAAGATCGGTACCTTTCCCCGGCGTTGTGGCCTGTAGGGAAAGGTGTTCGTTGTGATCATTGGAGTGCTCGCCCTGCAGGGCGATGTGATCGAGCACGTGCGCGCGCTCGAGGCGTGCGGCGCACGAACCCTCACGGTCCGGCGGCCAGCCGAACTCGAGCGGTGCGACGCGCTGGTGATCCCCGGCGGGGAGTCGACCACGATGGGGAAACTCGCCCGGATCTTCGACCTGTTCGACCCGCTGCGCAAGCGGATCGAGGGCGGAATGCCCGCCTTCGGGTCGTGCGCAGGCATGATCATGCTCGCGGACCGGATCGCGGACGGCATGTCCGGCCAGGAGACCATCGGCGGCATCGACGTGCTGGTCCGCCGCAACGCCTTCGGCCGGCAGGTCGACTCGCACGAGTCGACGATCTCCTTCGACGGGGAGCCGTACAATGCGATCTTCATCCGAGCGCCGTGGGTCGAGGCGGTCGGTGACGGTGTCGAAGTCCTCGGACGCAGCGAGAGCGGCGACTCCGCCGGTAGGATCGTCGCGGTCCGTCAGGGCCGCCTCATGGCGACCGCCTTCCACCCTGAGCTGACGGGCGATTTCAGAGTGCACCGGTATTTCGTCGATCTGGTGCGTCAGACGTTGGAAGAGGAGTAAGAGCATGTCCGGGCATTCCAAATGGGCGACCACGAAGCACAAGAAGGCCGCTCTGGACTCCAAGCGCGGCAAGCTCTTCGCCAAGCTGATCAAGAACATCGAGGTCGCGGCACGGACCGGCGGCCCCGACCCCGACTCCAACCCGACCCTGTTCGACGCCATCTACAAGGCGAAGAAGACCTCGGTCCCCAACGACAACATCGAACGTGCCCGCAAGCGCGGCGGCGGCTTGGAGGCCGGCGGTGCCGACTGGCAGACGATCATGTACGAGGGGTACGCCCCCGGCGGCGTCGCGGTGCTCATCGAGTGCCTCACCGACAACCGCAACCGGGCCGCAGCCGAGGTCCGCACGGCTCTGACCCGCAACGGAGGCTCGCTCGCCGAGCCCGGTGCGGTGTCCTACAACTTCACCCGCAAGGGCGTCGTGCTGGTCCCCAAGGCGGGCACCACCGAGGACGACCTGATGATCCTGGCCTTGGAAGCCGGCGCGGAGGACGTCAACGACGCCGGCGACAACTTCGAGGTCGTCACCGAGGCCTCCGACCTGATCGGCGTCCGCAAGGCGCTCCAGGACGCCGGCGTCGACTACGAGTCGGCCGAGGCCTCGTTCCTGCCCTCGATGAGCATCGACCTGGACGCCGACGGCGCCCGCAAGGTCTTCCGCCTCATCGACGCCCTCGAGGACAGCGACGACGTGCAGAACGTCTGGGCCAACTTCGACGTCTCCGACGAGGTCATGGCCTCCCTCGAGGAGGATTAGGTCTTTCGGGTAGATCTTCGAGGTCGCTCCGCGCGGGCCCCGATTGTGTCAGTGCCGTCTGTCAGAGTGACATCTGCCAGATGGTGCCGGTCGGACGACAGGCTAAATGATCAGGGGTGGGCCGGTGCGGGTGCTCGGAGTGGACCCGGGGCTCACCCGGTGCGGGGTCGGCGTCGTCGACGGGGCGCCGGGCAAGCCGCTCACCCTGGTGCACGTGGGAGTGATCAGGACGGCCTCCGATCTTGAGCTGTCGCGGCGGCTGCTGGGGATCGAGCAGGGGCTTGAGGAACTGCTTGACCTGGTCCGTCCGGATGCGGTCGCGATCGAGCGGGTCTTCGCCCAGCACAACGTCAGGACCGTGATGGGCACCGCCCAGGCCGCCGGAATCGCGCTGCTGTGCGCGGCCAGGCGCGGGCTGCCCGTGGCTCTGCACACCCCCAGCGAGGCCAAGGCCGCCGTCACCGGGAACGGTCGCGCGGACAAGGCCCAGGTGACGATGATGGTGACCCGGCTGCTGCGGCTCAGTGCCGCGCCGAAGCCGGCCGACGCCGCGGACGCCCTGGCCCTGGCGATCTGCCATGTCTGGCGCGGCGGGGCGCAGGCGCGGTTGAACCAGGCCCGGCTCAACGCCGCGGCGCCGCCCCAGCACGTACGGAAGGAACTCCAGTGATCGCCTTCGTCAGCGGCAACGTCGCCTCGGCCGGGCTCGACGGCGCGGTCGTCGAGGTCGCAGGAGTGGGCCTGTCGATCCAGTGCACGCCCGCGACCCTGGCCGGCCTGAAGGTGGGCGAGCCCGCGCGCCTGCCGACCTCGCTGATCGTCCGTGAGGACTCGCTGACCCTGTACGGATTCGCTACCGACGACGAACGGGTGATGTTCGAACTGGTCCAGACGGCCAGCGGGATCGGCCCCCGGGTGGCCCTGGCCATGCTCGCCACCCACGCGCCCAACGCGCTGCGCCGGGCTGTGGCGACCGGCGACGTCAAGGCGCTCACCCAGGTGTCCGGAATCGGCCCCAAGGGAGCTCAGAAGATCATTCTTGAGCTCAAGGACAGGCTGGGGGTGCCGGTGGGTGAGGAGTTGCCGCTGGTGCCCCAGCCGCGGGTTCAGCCCTGGCGGGACCAGGTCCAGGCCGGCCTGGTGTCGCTCGGCTGGTCCTCCCGGGACGCCGACCTGGCGATCGACGCGGTCGCCGAGGACTTCGACGGCCTCGAGGTCCCGCCGATCGCGACCCTGCTCAGGTCCGCGCTGCAGAAGCTGAGCAAGTGATGGACGAACGGCTCGTCTCGGGCGAGATGGCCATCGACGACCAGACGATCGACGCCGCGCTGCGGCCCAGGAAGCTGGACGACTTCGTCGGCCAGCACCGGGTGCGCGAGCAGCTGTCGGTGGTCCTGCACAGTGCCATGCGACGGGACAAGGCGCCCGACCATGTCCTGTTCTCGGGCGGCCCCGGCCTCGGCAAGACCACCCTTGCCATGATCATCGCGACCGAGCTCGGGAAGCCGTTGCGGATCACCAGTGGTCCCGCGATCGAACGGGCGGGCGACCTGGCGGCCGTCCTGTCGACGCTGTCGGAGGGCGAGGTGCTGTTCCTGGACGAGATCCACCGGATGGCCCGGCCCGCCGAGGAGATGCTCTACCTGGCGATGGAGGACTTCCGGGTCGACATCGTGGTGGGCAAGGGGCCAGGTGCGACCGCGATCCCGCTGGACATCGCGCCGTTCACCCTGGTCGGGGCGACGACCCGGGCCGGCATGCTCCCCGGGCCGCTGCGCGACCGGTTCGGCTTCGTGGCGCACATGGACTTCTACGACCCGGCCGAGCTGGAGATCATTGTCCGGCGGTCCGCCGGGATGCTCAACGTCCGGATCGACGACGAGGCGGCGGCCGAGGTGGCGTTCCGCTCGCGGGGCACGCCGCGCATCGCCAACCGGCTGCTGCGCCGGGTCCGCGACTACGCCGAGGTCCGGGCCGACGGAGTGGTCACCCACGAGATCGCCCAGACGGCCCTGGCCCTGTACGAGGTGGACGACCAGGGGCTGGACCGGCTTGACCGGGCGGTGCTGCGGGCCCTGCTGACCAAGTTCGGCGGCGGCCCGGTCGGACTCTCGACCCTGGCGGTGTCGGTGGGCGAGGAACCGGAGACCGTCGAGGTGGTGGCCGAGCCCTTCCTGGTCCGGCAGGGACTGCTGGCCAGGACCCCACGTGGCCGGATCGCCACTCCGGCGGCGTGGGCGCACTTGGGCCTGACCCCGCCCCCGGTTCCGCAGCCCGGCGCGGCGACCCTGTTCGACGTGGCCCCGGATCCGGACTAGCCTTCCCAATCGGGTAGGCGTCCTCGGGAACTTCGCGGCTCGCTCGCTCGTCACGTCGTTGCCGGTGCGGCTCGCACTCTCTACACTCCGGGACTTGGTCAACCGTCCTGGGCGGTGAGCCCGCATCAGTGACGAAACCGGCAACCGGCCGGGCAACCAAGACCAAAGACAGGGCGACATGCATATTCTCGCAGCAGATTCGGGCAGCAACCCTCTGGGAATGCTCCCGATCTTCCTCCTCATGGGCGTGGCCTTCTACTTCTTCCTGATCCGGCCGCAGAAGAAGCGCCAGCAGGAGCAGCAGAAGATGCAGACCGGTCTCGCTCCCGGTACCCGCATCGTCACCGCCGGCGGTATCTACGGCACCGTGGTCGAGGCCGAGGACGGAGACCTGCTGGTCGAGGTCGCGGAGGGCATCGAGATCCGCATTCTCGCCCAGGCCGTCGCCCGGGTGATCGAGGACGTCGAGTACGTCGAGGAGGAAGAGATCGAGACCGGGGAGGACGAGGTGAAGGACTCCGCCGAGCGCGTCGAGCTCACCAAGTCGGACGCCGACGGCGAGAAGAAGCCCGAGAGCCTCCAGGCCGGCGACAAGGCCTGAGTAGCCGTTCACCTCTACGGAAGAATCGACGATCAGTGGCGCCTACCAACAACGTCCCCAACCCCGTCCGGACGCTCATCACGCTCTTTGCGATCCTGGGCGTGCTGACGGGTGTGATGTTCCTGCAAGGGGAGACCACCCCCAAGCTCGGCCTCGACCTGGCGGGCGGCACGACCGTCACCATGAAGGCGCAGACGGAGGCCGGCAAGACTCCGCCTGACGACCAGATGAACGAGGCCATCAACATCATCCGGAACCGGGTGAACGGATCCGGCCTCACCGACGCCGAGGTGACCAAGCAGGGCGCCAACGTGATCGTCGTGTCGGTTCCCGGCGACCCGAAAGACCAGGCCAAGCTCATCGACCTGGTTCGGACGACCGCCCAACTCCAGTTCCGGCAGGTCTTCGTGGAGGAGCAGACCGTTCCCTCCGACCAGGCCGTGCCGACGGTGGCGCCGAGCGGGACCCCGACGCCGTCCGGCACCGCCACCACCAAGCCGGCGGTCTCGCCGTCGCCGACGGCCAAGAACCGCCCGCTGTCCCAGGCGCTCGCCGCAGCCCCGTCGCCCTCGGCGGCCCCCTCGTCGAGCACGAGCCCGGCGGCCGCGCCCAGCACGCCGACCGCCGCCGAGCAGGATGCCGCCCAGTTCGCGAAGGTGACCGACAAGGCGGTCATCGCGAAGTTCAGGGAGACGACGTGCTCGAGCAAGGGCACCAAGGTCGACGGTTCCGCCGACGCCGCGAAGGCGTTCATCGTCGCCTGTGACGAGGAGGGGACGAGTAAGTACATCCTCGGCCCGGTCCGGGTTCTCGGCACCGAGGTGAACGAGGCCAACGTGCAGTCGCCGAACGTCCAGGCGGGCAACGTCGGCTGGGAGGTCTCGCTCAACTTCAACGGCAAGGGCAAGCAGCAGTTCGGCGAGGTCACCACCGAGGCCTCCAAGGCCTACACCGCGAACCCGGCCGACCCGCAGGGCCAGGTCGCGATCGTGCTCGACGGCCAGGTCGTGTCGGCGCCGCAGATCCGCAGCGGCGCGATCCTCGGCGGAACCGCCAGCATCTCCGGCAACTTCAACGAGACGACGTCGGCGGCGCTGGCCAACAAGCTCAAGTACGGTTCGCTGCCGCTGGTCTTCCCGCCGGCCGACAGCCAGGTCTCGGCGATCTCCTCCAGCCTCGGCGCCGACCAGCTGCACGGCGGCCTGGTCGCCGGCGGCATCGGGCTCGGCCTGGTCTTGGTCTACTCGCTGATGTACTACCGGGGCCTCGGCTTCGTGTCGGTGGCGAGCCTCCTGGTGGCGGCCGGGATCACCTATCTCTCGGTGGTGATCCTGGGCAAGAACGCCGGGTTCCGGCTGTCGCTGCCGCACATCATCGGCCTGATCGTCTCGATCGGCATCACCGCAGACTCGTTCATCGTCTACTTCGAACGGCTGCGGGATGAGCTCAAGGCGGGCCGGGCACTCCGGCCGTCGGTCGAGGTCTCCTGGCTGCGGGCCCGTCGCACGATCATCGTGGCCGACGCGGTGACCTTCCTCGCGGCCGTGGTGCTCTACGTCCTCGCCGTCGGCGGGGTCGCGGGCTTCGCGTTCGCGATGGGCCTGACCACGCTGATCGACGTCATCGTGGTGTTCTTCTTCACCAAGCCGCTGGTGGCCGTGCTGGCGAAGACGAAGTTCTTCGCCAAGGGGCACAAGTACTCCGGGCTCGACGCCAAACGGCTCAACCGCACCGCCCCCATCACCCGCGCTCCGAAGCGCCAGGAGGCCTGATGTCATTCCGCCTGCTTCTGCAGCGCTTCTACCGCGGCGAGATCAGCGCCGACATCGTGGGCCGTCCGAAGCTCTGGTATTCGATCTCCGGTGCGCTGGTGCTGTTCTCGCTGGTCGGTCTGTTCGTGGTGAAGCTGAGCTTCGGGGTGGAGTTCACCGGCGGCACGGTCTTCACGATCAACGCCCCGGACGCCTCGATCTCGCAGGTCCGCGAGGCCGTGTCCGCCAAGGTCGGCGGCGAGCCGATCGTGCAGAAGGCCGGCGACGACTGGCGGGTCACCACCGAGACGCTCACCATCAGCCAGGTCCAGAGCGTCACCGATAACGCCGTCAAGGAGTTCGGCCCTTCGGCGATCAAGGGTAACGAGGTCGTCGGGTCGAGCTGGGGCGGTGAGGTCTCCAAGAAGGCCTGGCAGGCCCTGTTCATCTTCATGATCCTGATCATCGCCTACCTGTCCGTGGC
>JBDSTJ010000355.1:0-7137 GCA_039928335.1 Streptosporangiaceae bacterium
CAGCAGGTTCTCGGTGTCCGAGAGCCGCTTCGGCAGCAGCGTCAGCAGGTCGCGCACCTTGTCCACCGCGCCGGGGGGAAGGTCCTGGGCAACGCCACCCGGGCGGAAGTACGCGTGGTTCATCCGCAGGCCGGTGATCATCTCGAAGATGTCGAGGACGAGCTCGCGCTCGCGGAAACCGAACGTCATCGCCGTGAGCGCACCGAGTTCCATGCCACCGGTGGCGAGCGCGACCAGGTGCGAGGAGATCCGGTTGAGCTCCATCATCATCACCCGGATGATGCTGGCCCGCTCGGGGATCTTGTCGGTCACCCCGAGGAGCTTCTCGACCGCGAGGCAGTAGGCCGTCTCGTTGAAGATCGGAGCCAGGTAGTCCATCCGGGTGCAGAACGTGGTGCCCTGCACCCAGGTGCGGAACTCCATGTTCTTCTCGATGCCGGTGTGCAGGTAGCCGATGCCCACGCGGGTCTCGGTCACCGACTCGCCGTCGAGGGTGAGGATCAGCCGGAGCACGCCGTGCGTCGACGGGTGCTGCGGGCCCATGTTGACCACGAGGCGCTCGTCGCCCTCGATGTCCTGGGCTCCCTCGACGACCTCGTCCCAGTCGGCCCCGGCGGTGTTGAACACCCTGCCGGTGGCCGAACCGTCATCGGTCGCACCCGCGTTGTAGGCGTCGTAGGTCGCGGTCATGAGTACGACCTCCGCTGGTCTGGCGGCGGAACTTCCGCGCCTCGGTACTCGACGGGGATGCCGCCGAGCGGGTAGTCCTTGCGCTGCGGGTGTCCCTGCCAGTCGTCGGGCATCTGGATCCGGGTCAGTGCCGGGTGCCCGTCGAAGACGATCCCGAAGAAGTCCCAGGTCTCGCGCTCGTGCCAGTCGTTGGTCGGGTAGACCGCGACGATCGACGGGATGTGCGGGTCCGCGTCGGGAGCGGTGACCTCGAGCCGGATGCGCCGGTTGTGGGTCATCGAGAGCAGATGGTAGACCGCGCGCAGCTCCGCGCCCTTCTCCAGCGGGTAGTGCACCCCGGAGACGCCCGTGCAGAGCTCGAAGCGCAGCAGCGGGTCGTCGCGCAGCGTCTGCGCGGTCTCGACCAGGCGCTCGCGCTTGATGTGGAAGGTGATCTCGCCCCGGTCCACGATCACGCGCTCGATCGCGTCGGCGAAACCGGAGCGCTCCAGCTGGTCGCTGATCTCGTCGTAGTAGCCGCCGTACGGCTTGGGGCTGCCGACGGGTTCCGGCCTCGGGACGACGAGGCCGCCGTAGCCGGAGGTGTCACCCGTGGTCTGGGCACCGAACATGCCGGTCATGTGAGCATCCCTGACTGGCCGAGGAGCGGCAGCTGCTTGAGCTTCGCAGCCTCCAGCTCCTGGATCTGCGCTGCGCGCTGCGGACCCAGCTTGGTGTTCTGGATCTTGTCGTGCAGCTTGAGGATCGCGTCGAGCAGCATCTCCGGGCGGGGCGGACAGCCCGGCAGGTAGATGTCGACCGGCACGACGTGGTCGACGCCCTGGACGATCGCGTAGTTGTTGAACATGCCGCCCGAGGAGGCGCACACACCCATCGCGATGACCCACTTGGGCTCCGACATCTGGTCGTAGATCTGCCGCAGCACCGGGGCCATCTTCTGGCTCACCCGGCCCGCCACGATCATCAGGTCGGCCTGCCGCGGCGTCGCCGAGGCCCGCTCCATGCCCCAGCGGGACATGTCGTGGCGGGGGTCGCCGGTGGCCATCATCTCGATGGCGCAGCAGGCGAGACCGAACGTCGCAGGCCACACCGAGCTCTTGCGAGCCCATCCGGCGACCTGCTCGACCGTGCTGAGCAGGAATCCGCTCGGCAGTTTCTCTTCGAGACCCATGGTTAGTCCCACTCCAAGCCGCCGCGCCGCCAGATATAGGCGTACGCGACCAGGACGGTGACGATGAACAACACCATCTCGACGAGTCCGAACATCCCCATGCTGTCGAAGGCGACCGCCCACGGGTACAGGAAGATGATTTCGATGTCGAAGACGATGAAGAGCATCGCCGTGAGGTAGTACTTGACGGGGAAGCGTCCCCCGCCGACCGGTTGTGGTGTGGGCTCGATGCCGCACTCGTACGCTTCGAGCTTGGCCCGGTTCCAGCGCTTCGGACCGGTGAACGCAGCCATGACCACCGAGCCGCCGGCGAAGGCCAGCGCCAGTGCGCCGAGCACGATGATCGGGATATAGAGGTCCACGGGTTACACACCCCCTTCAACGCTCGTGACGGAGCTCACCCTGGTGAGCTGCATCATCCTAGTGAGATCACTCATTGGTCTGTACCTGTTGGGTCAGGCGGCGGGGGCGATCTTCGACATCGCGTTGATGATGCGGTCCATCGAGTCGCCTCCTCCCGGGTCGGTGAGGTTGGCCAGCAGCTTCAGCGTGAACCGCATCAGCGTCGGATGCGGCAGACCGTGGCGGGTCGCGAACTTCATGACCCGCGGATCGCCGATGGCCTTCACGAACACGCGTCCGATCGTGAAGTAGCCGCCGTGCATCTCCTTGAGAACGCGCGGGTACTCATACAGCGCCCGTTCACGCTGTGCGGCCGTCGGCCGGGCCAGCGCCTGCACGATGAGGTCGGCGGCCAGATGGCCGGACTCCATCGCGTAGTCGATGCCCTCGCCGTTGAACGGGTTGATCATGCCGCCGGCGTCACCCACGAGGAGCATGCCGCGCGAATAGTGGGGCTGCCGGTTGAAGCCCATCGGCAGTGCCGCGCCGCGCACCGGACCGGTCGCGAACTCCTCGGTGAACTGCCATTCCTCCGGCATGTTCGCGCACCAGCGCTTGAGCATCTCGCGGTAGTCGGTGTTCTGGAACGAGCTGGAGGTGTTGAGCAGCCCGAGTCCCACGTTGGAGGTCCCGTTGCCGCACCCGAAGACCCAGCCGTACCCGGGCAGCAGCTTGTCGCCGTCCCAGAGTTCGAGCCAGGACTCCAGATAGTCGTCCTCGTGCCGAGGCGACTCGTAGTAGCGCCGCACCGCGACGCCCATCGGCCGGTCCTCGCGCTTGCGGATGTCCATCGACAGCGCGAGCCGTGCGGACCCGCCGTCGGCGGCCACGACCAGCGGCGCGCGGTACTCACGGCCGTCCTTGGTGGTCACCCCGACGATCCGGTCGGTCCGCTCGTCCAGGATCGGCGCGGCCACGTTGACACCCTGCCGCAGGTCGGCCCCGGCCTTGACGGCGTGCTCGGCCAGCAGTTGGTCGAGGTCGAGCCGGGGACGGACCAGGCCGAAGTCGGGGAAGCTGGCCAGCTCGGGCCAGGGCAGTTCGATCTTGACTCCGCCGCCGAAGATGCGCAGACCCTTGTTGCGGATCCAGCCCGGGGCGTTGATGTCCACGCCCATCGCGATCAGCGCCCGCACCGCGCGCGGCGTCAGGCCGTCACCGCAGATCTTGTCTCGCGGGAACGTCGCCTTCTCCAGCAACAGGACTCTCAGCCCGGCCTGCGCAAGATAGTAGGCCGTGGTCGCACCGGCAGGACCGGCTCCGACCACGATCACATCTGCGGCCTCGGGGGCATGCACGCTCAACGGGACAACCTCTTAGTGCGCTCGACAAGTGCGATTGTGAACTACTTCACAAGCCTCTTCCTTTGCGAGGCTACACCTGTAGCGCAGCGCGCGCTTTTGAGAGGTACTTACTGGTGAGTAACGAAGGTTTACCTCATCCGGCGGTTTTCCACGCCCGGTGCAGGGCCACCACACCGAAGGTGAGATTGCGCCACTGGACCTTGGTCCAGCCGGCCTCGCGCAGCAGCGCGGCCAGACCGGCCTGGTCCGGCCACTTCAGCGTGGACTCAGCGAGATAGTTGTAGGACTCCGGGTTGGAGCTGGCCTTGGCCAGCAGCGGCAGCCCGTACGTCAGGTGCGTCCGGTGCCCCCTGGCCAGCAGCGTGTTCGGCGGATGGCTCACCTCGCACACCAGCAGCCGCCCGCCGGGCCGCGCCACCCGCAGCATCTCCTGGAGCGCCTGGCCGACGTCGTTGACGTTCCGCAGCCCGAACGAGATCGTCACCGCGTCGAACGACTCGTCCGCGAAGGGCAGGCTCAGGGCGTCGCCGGCCACGAAGGTGACACCGCTCGACTCGTTCTGCCGCCCGGTGCCGACCTGCAGCATCCCCAGCGAGAAGTCGCACGCCACGACCTCGGCCCCGGCACGCGCGATGCTCGCCGAGGACGTGCCCGTACCCGCCGCGAGGTCGAGGACCCGCTCCCCCGGCTTGGCGTCGATCGCCCGCGCCACCGCCCTGCGCCACAGCCGGTCCTGGCCGCCGGTCATCAGGCTGTTGAGAAGGTCGTACTTCTCGGCCGTCCGATCGAACATGGCGGCGACGTCGGTGGGCTTCTTGTCAAGATCAGCGCGCGTCATGGGCGTCAGTCTTCCTTGGTCTTGGACTCGTCGAGGCGAGCCTTGCCGCGCTGGGCCTTCTCCGTGAGCACCGCGGACACCTCGTCCCGCTGCCTGGACAGCAGGACATAGCTGACGATGCCGCTGATCAGCACCGACAGCGCCAGAAGCAGAGGACCTCTCGCCCCGCACAGGAAGAGGATCGCCACCGTCGCGACGAACAACAGGATGCGGGCTGAGGAGTAAGCGAGTACGGAACGCATGGTCCTCAGAGGTTATCCCCAGCTCGGCCCCGAACCACAGCACCCCCCGCGGCCTGCCGCCGAGCCGTCGGCATCTGACGGCTCGCACTCACCCGAAGAGCAGGCCGGGATCGACGTTGCCGCCGCTGAGGATGCTGACGTAGGTCTTCGCGCCGGGAAGCTCGTCGGCGTGGAAGAGGTAGGCGGCGGTCGCGGCGGCACCGCCGGGTTCGGCGATGAGGTGGGTCTTGGCGGCGATGAGCCGCATGCTGTCGTGGATCTCCTCCTCGGTCACCGTGACGATGTCGTCGACGTACTCCCGGATATGGGCGAAGGGGATCTCGCCGACCTGCTGGACCCGCAGCGCGTCGGCCATGGTCCGGTTGGTGTCGGCGGGATCCCAGGCCAGCGGGCGGCCCAGCAGGAAGGAGTCGCGTGCGTCAGCGGCGAGCGAGGGCTCCACGCCGATCACCTTGGCCTCGGGCCGGATCGACTTGATCGCGGTGGCGATTCCGGCGATCAGGCCGCCGCCGCTGACCGGGACCAGGATTACGTCGGCCTCGGGGGCGTCGGCGAGGATCTCCAGCCCGATGGTGCCCTGGCCCGCGATGACCTCACGGGAGTTGAACGGCGGGATCAGGTCGTAGCCGTGCGCGGCGGCCAGCCGGTCGGCGGTCTCGACCCGCACCTGCAGGTCCGGTTCGACGAGCACGATCTCGGCGCCCAGGTCCACGCAGGCGTCGATCTTCACCGTGGGAGCGGTGTGCGGAATGACGAGGATGGCCTTGATACCGAGCTTCTTGGCCGCGTACGCAACCGCTTGGGCATGGTTTCCACTGGAATGTGCGACAACTCCGGGAGGGCGCTCCGACCGGACCGTCATCGCCGAATAGGCGCCTCGAAGCTTGAATGACCCGACCGGCTGGAGCGATTCCGGCTTCAACAGAAGATCGGAACCGGGATATACCACAAGCGGCGTTCTTACAGCCACTCCCGCAAGCCTGAATGCGGCGGCTTCTATGTCCGCCAATGACACCAAATCCGACATGTCCTGGAGCTTATCCCGCACCGCTCCCACCAGCCCAAACCCCTTGCAGGGACCCGGGATTCCGGGTCAAGACTGGTGTCAGTGAGATCGCCGGGGCTGCAGTGGGGGATGTCACGTTTACTTTGCGCTATATCGCCAGGTCAGAGCGTTACCTAAAGTGATGTTTTGTGAAAACAGGGCATGAATCGGTCTCGACCCGGCACACTTGTAATCCATCCACCCGCTACCAGAGCGGGACAAAGGGGGAGAGAAACCGTGGAGAGTACGAGCGAGCGCCTGCTGACCCCGGGAGAGGTGGCCACCCTGTTCCGAGTGGACCCCAAGACGGTCACTCGCTGGGCCGCCGCCGGACGCATCAGCAGCATCCGCACCCCGGGCGGGCACCGCCGGTTCCGGGAGTCCGAGGTCCACGCGCTGCTGCGCGGCGACGAACCGCTGGCGGAGGTCCGCTAACTCACTCCTTCGAGTTCTGGGCCTCCTTGAACTGCTCGAACTGCAGCCGCAGGGCTTCGTCCTCCTCCCGCCATCCCCGCTGCCTGTCCGCCAGCTCGTCCTCGGACAGGGCCTGCGCGGAAAGCCGGTCGTAGTCGGGATCCTCCGGGCCGATCTCCACAAACCCCTGAGCGATGAAGTCGCCCTGGCCGAGTTCGCTGTGCGGCACGCGCAATCTCCCGTTGTCGAGTCTGATCACGTACATCTTCGTACCTTCAGATTCCGTAGCGGCGGTTGAAGAACAGCATCACGTCGAGTGCGATCCGGATGTTCCCGCCCAACATGTCGACGAGCGCCGGCCGCTGCCGAGAGGCGATCGACGCGAAAGCGTCGGCGAAGAACTCGCGGCGGCCCAGCACTCCCGGCTGGTGATGGAAGTCGCTCTGCAGGAACGGCTGGCATCGGGCGTACAGCGCGCGGAAGGCGTCGCTGTCGGACTGCCACTGCGCGCCTCCATCGATGTCGTCCAGAGCGTGGCCGGCCTCGTGCATCATCACGTCGGGGGTGGGCGAGGGCCGGTCCCCCACCACGATCTTGTGGTCGCCGTAGGCGCCCGCGCAGATGTCCCAGGTGGCCCGGCCCGACGGCAGGCCGACTCCCTTGAGATGGCCCATGTGGTCGAGGTCGGGCACACCGCCCCGGCCCACATAGATCCCGTTGAGGCCACCGGCCAGTTTCTCCTTGAGCGGCTCCGGGAGAGCGGCGAGGCTCTCGACGGCGCGCACGACCTCCGGGCTCGGTGGGCCCTTCGTATGGTCCCACTGGCGGTGGAGGATGCCCTCCAGCGCGCCGCAGTGGGCCAGGCCGTCGCCCAGGAAGGGGTGGTCCGGCGGCCGCGCCGGAGCCCTGGGCAGCTCGTCGTCGAGCTCGTACCGGTCCCAGTCGCGGCGTCCGCCGACAGAGGGATCGTCTCGTCCCGCGATCCGGAAACGGCCCCGCCGATCTCTCGGCTGGGCCGCTCTGGGTCTGAT
>JBDSTJ010000356.1:0-5925 GCA_039928335.1 Streptosporangiaceae bacterium
TCGGCCGCGAGGGCAGCCCAGTCGATCGTGTCGCCCCGGTCCGCACGGGTCGCGGCCTTCTGCAGGCGGGCCCGGCGCAGCACCCACTTGGGGCTGACGCCGACGTACTCGGCGAACAGCCGCTGCAGGGTCCTGGTCGACAGGTGCAGCGCGGCGGCCGCCTCGTCCACCCGGAACCCGGTCGGTTCGGTCAGCATCCGCCCGACCATCGCCGCGACGTTTTCGAACAGCGGGTCCGGGTCCGACGGCAGCCGCGGGGCCAGGAACTCCTCGGCCAGCGCGGCCAGCACGGCCTCGTTGACCTCGAGGATCCCGGGTCCGAAGAAGTCCGCGGCCGCAACCCTGCGGTCGGTCAGCCCCGTCACCGAACCGTGCGCGAACGGCCGGAACCCGCCCGGCCTGAACTTGACGCCCAGGGCCTGGCCGCTGCCCTCCAGGCGGCGCACGAACAGTCCCCGGTCGACCCCGTAGACCAGCGGCCCACCGGACTCAAAGGCCAGGTGCACGTTGGGGTGGCTGAGAATCCTGCTGTCGTAGGGCTCATCGACGTGCCAGCGGACCAGCCAGTAGTACTCCACGAACCTGGACACCGCCGGACCCGGCTCGTGCCGGGTGAGGTCCACCCGCGCGGCGTGCTCGTCCGGCCGCAGCACGCCCCGCCCGAACTCAGACATACCTGTCGCATTTCTTCAAGAGCGGATTCGTCGTCCCGACTAGCCTAGAACACATGAACGATCAACATGCCAACCTGGCGGAATGCGCCGCCGAAGCAGCCCGGGTCGCGCGCGGGATCCGGCCGGACCAGCTCGCCGGGCCCACCCCGGCGTCCGACTGGGACGTGCGGACCGCGGTCGACCACTGGGTCCTGTACACCTCGCACGGCCTGGAGCACCGGGCCAGGCGCACCACCCTGCCCGAGGAACTGGTCAGCCGGGACTTCGCGGCCGAACCGGACTGGGCCGAGGCCTACGCCGCCCAACTCGACCGCGCCGTCGCCGCCTGGGCCGACCCGGCCGCCTGGGTGGGCGAGGTGGACCTGGGCGGCACACCGATGCCGGCCGCCTCGATCGTCGAGATGATCATGATGGAGCTGGCGCTGCACGGCTGGGACGTGGCCAGGAGCACCGGCCAGGACTACCGGATCTCCGAGAAGACCGGCGAGGACCTGGTGCGGATCGTCGGGGACTTCGCCGAGATGTTCCGGCAGTACGACGGCTTCGCCGCGCCTGTCCCGCTCGCCGCCGGAGCGAGCGCGTTCGACCGGGCGCTGGCCCTGTCTGGCCGTGACCCGCGCTGGGTCCCCGGGAACTGACGTTCGGCGGGCAGGCCCGCGCTCACAGGCTGGGCCTGCCGCCGATCAGATTCTCCAGGAAGTGCATCAGCCGGTCCGTCGGCCTGCCCCAGCGCGCCTCCCGTTTCAGGGTGCGGCGCATCTTGCGCGAGTCCGGCTGATAGCTGCGGCGGGCCCACGGCGAGTCCGAGCGGGCCAGCCGGATCGCGCCCACGATCGAGAAGATCCCGATGAAGATCCCGACGATCCCCAGCCATACCTTGCCCTTGAGCAGGGCGATCAGTGAGATCGACAGGTTCAGCAGCAGGGTCACGGCCACCAGCCAGACCGGCACCGGCGTCCCGTCGTCGCCGCCGAGGTCGTCCAGGCCGAGCGGGTTCAGGCCGAGCAGCATCAGGCCGCACAGGGCGACCGCGATGAAGACCACCTGGACCGACAGCCGGCCCTGTTCCTTCCAGTACACGTCCTCCAGGTGCAGGATCAGCGCGAACTCGTCGAGGACCAGGGCCGTGCCGACCCCGAGCACGCCGGCGGCGACCCCCGACCAGTTGTTGTCGTCCGGCACGACCAGCCCGATCACCCCGCCGACGCACATGAAGACCACGCCGAACACCGCATGGTGGATGTGCCGGCCGCCCGGGGTGATGTTTCCCGGCCACCAGCGGACCTGCGCGCGGATCATCCGGACGCTGAACCGGATGAACAGGAACCCCGCGATGAAGCACACGAGGAAGCAGAAGAGACGCAGCCGGCCGGTGTCGACGATCTCCCTCGAGAACCACTCACTCATTCCTGCCCTGTGCCCCAGGACGGATCAAGGCATAGCAAAGCCCCCACCACGCCCGCCGACCTGAGTCCCGAGGGTTTTGACCGTGGGCGAGGCCGGCACGTCGTCCTTGGCCGGGTAGGTGTGGAGGACCTTGTCGGAGACCGGGGTGATGATCCCGAACCAGTAGTTCTCGTTCCTGAAGTGGTGCAGCTGGTGGGTGCGCCGGATGGTCCGATAGAGCGCGGTCCTGGGGACGTAGGCGGAGTGGATGAGGAAGTGCGTCCACTCATAGGCGGTCAGGATCGTGAACGAGGTCGCGATGCCGGTGACGATCGCGCGCGGCCTGCGGATCAGCAGCGCGTTGCCCACCGCGAGACCGGCCAGGATCGGCACCAGGGCCGGGTCGGGGACGAACACCAGCCGCGGGTCGCGCGGCTCCAGGTGGTGTTCGCGGTGCGACCTGGACGACAGCAGCTCGACGGTGCGGCCGCGCAGCGTGCGCGGCGGCTGGTGCAGGACGTGCACGTGGACGAGCCATTCGACGAACGGTTCGATGCCGACGGTGACGGCCAGGACGGCGGCGTCGCGCCGGGTGAACCTGCCGAGCACGACCCGGGCGGCGATCGCGGCCCCGGCCGCCGGCACCAGGACGCGGGCGTTCTGGTAGGTCAGGAAGAGCCGGGCGGCATCCCTGAGGGACAGGCCGTTCCGGCGGAACTCCGCGGCCCGTTCGGGATCGTCGGCCAGGTTCGCCGCACGGGACCGGTCATCACTTGTCATCATTCACCCCTGACTGCCACCCCGCCGTAGTGGCTGAGTGGCTCATCCACTTGAGAGGGAGACGATAGGCGCTTCTCGGCCAACGGTCCAGTGCGCAAGGCCGCAGGCGCTGTCGTCCTCGTGCCCGGCGGGGGGTGAGGATGCCGTCGAAGCCGGTGTCCTCGGCTGCGCGGGCGACCTGGGTCAGGTAGCGGACCGTGGCGGGGCGGGCAGGCGGGCGGTGACCGGTGTTGGTGATGGCCGTGCGGACGTCGTGCCCGTCGCCGGACGTGGGCAGGAACCAGTGGAAACGCATGAACGACCTTCTCCGCGCATGGATCCACGAATGTAGGGACTCCCTGGTGGGCGCCAGGCCCCGGCCGACCACCGCAGGACGCCGAAACGCCCTGGCGGGGATGGCCAGGGCGTTCTGTGATGCAGGTGTGGTCTCAGAGACCCGTGGGGCAGGACTGGCTAGAGGTCCAGGCTCCTGCTCTTGATGCGGTTCACGAGTCGGGCGAACGCCTCACGGCTCACGGTCTGGTGACCGGCTGTGACGTCCTTGGAATCCCTGAGACCGACAGCGCCGGGAAGGGCGGCGACCTCCACACAGCTATTGCCCTGTGTGTCGCTGTGGCTACTCTTACGCCAGTTGGTCATAGGTTCTCCATTATTCCGGAAATCAGGTGGCGACTCTCTTCTCGGGACGATGCATCCGCCCCAAGACGGTCGAACTTTATCCGGTAGCGCCTGACCTCTGCAGGGTCAATGGAAAGTCTTCCTCCGCCGTTGGCCTCCATATATGCGACTTCTCCCTCGGCAACCGTCGTCAACAGAAAACTCCCGTCGAGACCCACATGCGCGCCGAGACTAAAAGGAATCACACGGATGACGATATTGGGAAGTCGACTCAAATCCAGGAGATGCCGGAGTTGTTCGCGCATCACCTCGCGTCCCCCGATTTCCGGCATCAGCACCGCCTGATTGAGCAATACCCACATCACCGGCGGGTTGCGCTTTTTGAGGATGGCCTGCCGGCCCATCCGGACGGCGACCGTCGCGTCCACGTCCTCGACGGCCTGGCCCGCCACGAGCAGGGCACGGGCGTAGTCAGGGGTCTGCAGCAGGCCGTGCACGATCACACTCTCGTACATCTTCAGCTCACTGGCGCGGCTCTCGTAGAGCACGTGCTGCTTGAACCAGTTGGAATCGTGGCCGGCGCGGGCATAGCGCAGCAGCCGTGAAAAGTGCTCGTTGAGCTTCCAGCGCTCGTCGAGCTTGCGGGCTTTGGCCTCGTCAAGCCGCAGGCGACCGGCTTCCATGTTGGAGACAGCCTGCCGGTTCACCCCGAGGACCATGCCGAGCTGCGCGCAGGAGAGTCCTTCCGCGACCCGGTAGAAGTACAGGTCCACAGCGACCCAGTCCCACAGTGAGGCGTCCGCGTCCAGCGACTCTCTGAGTACCATTGCTGACTCCTTGGTGTCTTCAATGTCTTCCGGAGACACGACAAGTCTCCAGCGGGCGTGGAGTCTTGTCTCAGGATTCCAAAAACCAAGGAGGACCTCGCATGACGCTGATCCTCAGCCCGGCACGGATATCTCAGACATGTGCGGAGTTCCGGCTGGGGTTCCCCGCCGGGCAACACGCGGGCTTCGTGGCGCGCAGGACGGTCCAGGCAGTCCTGGAGATCTGGAATCTGCCCGGCCTCGTCGACAGTTCACTCGTCGTCATCAACGAACTGGTCACCAACGCGGTGAAGGCCGCGCCGGGCGACTGGATGGAGATCTGCGCGCTCCAGGTTCCCGAAGGCCTGCTGTTGCAATGCTGGGACTCCGCACCGGAACTCCCCAGGGCCCCGGAACCGGCGGACTTCGACGCCGAGGGCGGCCGGGGAATGTTCGTCATCGCCGGTTATTCGGCGAAGCACGGTATTGATCCCACGCCTGGCCGGGGCGGTAAGACGGTGTGGGCGCTGATGACTCCCGAACACGAAGAGCACGGCGCCTAAAAGCAGGGCTCTGGTTTCCCTGACCTGGGGATATCTGCCAGCAGATCTCGCCCGGGGCCGTAGAAAGGGAATGGCCGTGACACGTGTACGAACGCCACGGCCATCAGGCCCGCCACTCCTCGGATCCGGATATCCTTCGGGAATCATGCAGAGCGCACCACTGAGATTCGGGCTGCTGGTCACCGGTGCGGCCACCGCGGCCGGCCTGGCCGCGTTCCTGCTGCCCGACCGCGACGGCCTGGTCCGGGTCGTCGAGAGCGCCGGACCCCTCGGCCCCGTCCTGGCCGTGGCCGGGACGAGCGTGCTGATCCTCGCGATGTTCCCCCGCACCGCACTGGCCTTCGTCGGCGGCCTGCTCTTCGGCGTCGGCCCCGGCGCGCTGTACGCCCTGGTCGGCGCCATGATCGGGGCGAGTGTCGCCTTCTGGCTCGGCCGGGCGCTGGGCCGCGACCTGATCGACCTGGCGGTGAGATCCGCGGAAGATCCCGGGATGGGCGGCCGGATCGCCCGGTGGGTGACGAAGGCCGACTCCTGGCTGGGGCGGCACGGGATCCTCGGCGTACTCACCCTCAGGCTGCTGCCGATCGCACCCTATGGGCTGATGTCGTACGCCTTCGGAACCTCGGCCACCCGCTACCGGAACTTCCTGCTGGGGAGCCTGATCGGCGCGACTCCGACCACGTTCGGCTATGCCGCGCTCGGCGCGGCCGTGCTCGGGCCGGGGGCCGTTCCGACCGCGCTCGCCGTCATCAGCGGTCTCGGTCTGCTCAGTGTCACTTCGACCATCGCTTTGCGCCGCTTCAGGTCGCCGGTCGCACGAAACGGCTGAGACCGGATAGCTTGAGGTTTCAACGGGCGGTGCGAGTCCTGGAGGTCCCCCCGAATGAAGATCCTGGTAGCCGGCGCCACCGGCGTCGTCGGCAGGCGGCTCGTGCCGCTTCTCGTCGATGCGGGTCACGACGTCTCCGGTACGTCGCGAAGCCGCGACAACGCTCAGCAGATCAGCGACCTGGGCGCCCACCCGGTGATCGTCGACGTCCTCGACGCGCGCAAACTGCGCGTCGCGGTCGCCGCCGAACACCCCGAAGTGATCATCCA
>JBDSTJ010000357.1:0-9269 GCA_039928335.1 Streptosporangiaceae bacterium
GGCGCGGACCCGCCGGACGGCGGGCCCGCACCCGGAACGGACTAGAGCTGGTCGTAGCTCTTGAAGGACACGTACTGCTTGAAGATCGCCGTGTTCTTGCCGGCGGCCGACGGCAGCCCCGCGTAGAGGTTGACGGCCAGGTCCAGCAGGCCGAGGCCCGCTCCGCAGCCGCTGGCCTTCGGCACCGAGAAGGCGTTGTCGACGACCGTGGTCTTCAGCACCGGCGGGTCGTCCTGCACCACCTCGGGCGGCGAGCCCTCGATCGGGGTGTTCGGCGGCGGCGGGTTGGTCGCGGTGATGCCGAGGCTCAGGCTGATCGGCTTGGAGTTCGAGCCGATGTAGCAGTTGCCGCCGAGCAGCGGGTTCTGGACGTTCACCTTGAGGGCCAGCTTGACCTTGCTGTCCTCCAGCCCGAACGAGCCGGCGTACTTGGGCTGGGCGTAGATCGCGGTGAGGAACGGGTCACCGAACAGCCCCGGCTGCACCTGGAACTTGCTCGCCTGGAAGGCACCGAAGACGACCTTCTCCTCCAGCGTCTCCGGGTCGAAGCCGTTGGCGTAGGTCAGCGTGATCGGCGAGGTGATCGTCTGGTTGATCGAGCCGAGCTTGAAGGTACCGCCGTAGGTGATCGCGACGTTGCACTGCCAGTAGATGGGGTCGGCACCCGCAGGAAGGGCCGGGCAGGCGGCGAAGCTGAACGCCGGCAGGGTGTCGGCCGAAGCTGCCGACGCGGCGGTGACGCTCAGCAGTGCGCCGCCGAGCGCGACGGTGACGGCGCCGGCGGAAATGCGGCCGAGGGCTGTTCTCATGACTCTCCAGTGAGTACGGACCGAACGGGCCGCCGCGCGGGGCGGCGGCCCGTCCTCAGGGGGTGGAATCGAGCGGTGCGTTGACGATCAGGGGCCGAGAAGGAGGTCGGCCCCACCGGGCTGGGTCAGGATCTGGAACTTGCCGTTGGCCACCGCCGTGGCGGGGCAGCGCACGTCGGAACTGGTCCGCTGCAGGGACTGGCCCGCGAGCTTGCCCTGGCCGTGGGTGTTGGCCGGCACGGGCTTGTTGGCGTTGAGCGGGTTGTAGACGTCGATCACCAGTGCGGTGGTCGTCGTCAGGCCGTAGTCGCAGGTCAGCGACGGGATACCGATGCTCGGCAGGGTGAGCACGGCACGCACCTTCACGGCGGGATTGGGCGCGGCGATGATGATCTTGCCGTCCCGGCCGCCGGCGATCGGCGCGTAGTCGACGGTGCCGCCGCTGTAGGGCAGGCCGATCGCGGTGACCGTGGTGGTCCCGCCCTTGTTGTTGGTACAGCCGGTCAGGCCGACCCCGGTGAGCTTCCCGCCCAGTCCGTTGGACTGGATGTAGGCGTCCAGGGTGCCGCCGGTGCAGGTGTTGACGATCAGACCGAGCGTGCTGGAGCCGCTCAGTGTGACGCTGCCGCCGATGTTGGTCGCGCGGATGTTACCGGTGTACGCGACGCCGCCCGAGGTGATCGTGGCGGAGGCGAACGCGGCCGTCGCGCTGGCGACCAGAACGGCGGAGGCGCCGATCGCGGTGAGTCCGATTCTGCGAATCTTTTTCATGGTTCCTCGTTTCAGGGGTGGGAATTCGAGGACTCCGCGACCCGTCCTCCCGTCCGGGCCCTGGTCGGAATGGCGTGTCACGGCATTCGGACAGAATCATGAATGACGGCGTTCATCAACCGGCACTACCGCCCGGTTGAAACGATTTCAGGTTTTGGAACCCCGAGTTGTCACTTGTGGCGCGTCCGGATATCGGGTGGGCGCCAGGGGTCCATCGGCTCACTCTCCGTGAGCGTGGGAGCGTGGCCGCAGGTCGACTATGACGTGGGTCACGTGCGGGGGCGTGGGTCGGGCGGCCATTCCGGCCAGGGCCCCCCTGTCCGGATCCGGCCAGGGCCGATCAGTCCTGGAGCGGCGCTTCCGGGCCCCACCGGGCCGGGTCGGGCACCGCGAACACGGCGAGCAACCCGTTCAGCAGCTCTGGCAGCCGGGCGGTCTCCCCCCGCCGGATGCGCGTGTAGACGACCTCGTAGATGCCGCCGACGATCGTCTCGGAGACCAGCGCGGGCTCGGGATAGTACGGGTAGAGCTCTCGGGTGTTGGCCTCGATGACCTCAACGAACGCCTGCACGGCGCGGTCCCGCCGGTCGGCCGCGACGGGGCCCGCCGCCAGGCTCTCCACGATGCAGGTGCGGGCGGTCAGCGGCTCGGCCGCCACGAACTCCAGGAATGCTCCGACGCCGGCCCGCAACCGCCCGTTGGCGCTGTCCTCACCCTGGTAGGCAACGATGACGTGCGCCATCAACCGGTCCATCACCGAGTCGAAGGACTGGAGGAAGGCGTCCTCTTTATTCTTGAAATGCGCGTAGAAAGTAGCCCTGGAAACACCGGCCCGCGCAGTGATGGCATCCACCGTGAGTGGTGCGTATCCCTGCGAACCGACCAATTCGACGACACTCGAAAGAATGCGCGATATCTGGTGGCCGACGACGTAGTCACGGGAGAGCGAGTGTCGCCCGGACGGCAACCGCTGCGTGCCCGACCCGTTCTCTCGATCCATGCCCGCCCCTCATCCAGGCCTCGATCCTCTCACGGCACAGGTAGTTGCCTCGCGACCGGTATCCGGCCGCCCCTGGCCACCCACTTGCGAGGCATCGCAAGGCGGTCTACAGCCGCGCGCACTGACAAATCACAGGGCGCAACGGCTTTGAGGTGAGGGCTGAGAATTCCGAAATGAGAATGGCCGGGCGGTCATTTATCAATCTGTGTCAGAACGGACCGAGCGCAATCCCGGAACGCTCGAATCGTCCGCTCTCAGGCGCGCTCACGTGAGCGCCGACGGCGTGATGCGCCCATGACCCGGTCGCTGGGCGCAGCCGAATCGTGGGAGAACGCGTGAGCGGTGTGAGCACCGGCGACGTGGTGGCGAACAGGGCGACCGTCAGCCGGCGTCCCTGGCCACCTTGAGGGCCCAGCCGATCAGGGGGAGCTGGAGGGGGAGGCGAGCGTAGGCGCCTGCCCTGAGAGGGCGGGCGCGGTCCTTCCAGTCGCGGGCCATCTTGATGTTGGCGGGCAGGACCGCGAGGAACAATGCGGCGCTGGCGATGGCCCCGGCCCTGCGGGTCGTGGGGTTGAGGACGGCCAGGCCGCAGGTCACCTCCGCGATGCCGCTGAGGTGGGTCCAGACGCGGGGGCTACCGGGCAGCGACCTGGGGACGATCACGTCGAACGGCTTGGGCAGCACGAAGTGCGTGACACCGGCGGTCGTCAGGAAGATGCCGAGCCGCTTGGCGGACAGGTCGCTCATGATCCGACCCTATGGTCACGTTAGTTGCGCGGGCAAGAGCTCGAAGTATCTGCGGGGATTGCCCACCAGCATCAGGTCGAGATCCTTGTCGCCGACCCCGGCGACACCGAGGGCGGGTACCACCTCGCCCAGGATGTGCTCGTAGTGCCAGTCGGGCATCAGCGCGGGCCGCAGCGTCTCATAGTCGTCGCCGAACCAGTCGATGTAGCAGCACGCGTCCTGGCTGAGGACCATCCGGTCGGCGTACCCGAGTGCGGCGAGCTCGGCGATGGTCGAGACCCGCTCGGGTGTCGTGCGGTGCAGGTCGATCCCGAACCGGTCCATGCCCAGGATCGCCCCGGAGTCGGCGAGGGACCTCAGGTAGTCCAGGTCGCCGGTGTCACCGCTGTGGCCGAGCACGACCTTGGTCAGGTCGACGCCGAGGGACTGGAACAGCGTCAGGATCCAGCGTCCCGTCTGCTCCGCCGCGTTGGTGTGGACGGTGATCGGCGCGCCGGTCTCCAGATGGGCGTACGCCACGGCCCGGGCGACCCGCTCCACCCCCGGGGCGACCTCGGCGTGCTCCACGGCGCACTTGAGGAACGCCGCCCTGACCCCGGTGTCGGCGATCCCCTCGGTCAGGTCGCGGACGAACTCCAGGGCCAGCGGATCGGGGCCGCCGTCGTCCATCACGGTGCCGGGGCCGCGCAGGGTGAACGGCATGGGCGCCTCGTGGTAGCCGTAGTAGCCGGTCGCCACGATGATGTTGAGCTCCGGGACCTCGGCGTTGATCCGCTGGATGCGGGGGATGTACCGGCCGAGGCCCATCACGGTCGGGTCGACGAACGTCCGCACGCCCTGGGCGACCACCGAGCGCAGGCGGGCGATCGCGTCGGCGACCCGGTGCTCCTCGTCCCACCAGCGGCCGACCCCGTAGTTCTGCAGGTGCTCGGTCGAGACGGCGAAGACGTGTTCGTGCATGAGCGTCGTCCCGAGCGCCGCGGTGTCGACGGGGCCACGGACTGTTTCAACGGTCGCCATGGGGGCTAACTTACCCACGGGTCAGTTAGCTGGGTAGAGTGCGCCCGAACGGGATTCTCAAGAGAGGTCGTCATGCGGACCGGGCTCGCAGGCAAGACCGCGCTCATCACCGGCGCGTCACGCGGCATCGGGAAGGCCATCGCCTTCCAGTTCGCCGAAGAAGGTGCCAACGTCGTGCTGTCCTCGCGCAGGCAGGAGGCGCTGGATGAGGTCGCCGCCGAACTTCGCACCGCCTTCCCCGAGGTCGGAGTCCTGGCCAAGGCCGCCCACGTCGGCGACGCCGACCAGGCAGCGGCCTGCCTGGAGGCGGCCGTGGCCGAGTTCGGCAGGCTCGACGTCCTGGTCAACAACGCCGGGACCAGCCCCTACTTCGGCCCGCTGGTCGACATCGACGCCCCGCGTGCGGACAAGACCGTCCAGGTCAACCAGTTCGCGGTCGTCCAGTGGACCCAGCTGGCCTGGCGGGTGTCGATGCGCGAGCACGGCGGGTCGATCGTCAACATCGCCAGCGTCGGCGGGCTCGTCACCGAGCACGGCATCGGCTACTACAACGCCACCAAGGCCGCCGTCATCCACCTGACCAGGCAGTTCGCCATGGAACTCGCTCCCGGGGTGCGGGTCAACGCGATCGCGCCGGGCCTGGTCAAGACCCAGCTGGCCAGCGGGCTGATCGCCGACAACGAGGAGGCCATCGCCAGGAGCCTGCCACTGGGCCGCCTCGGCGAGCCCGAGGACATCGCCACCGCGGCGGCCTTCCTCGCCGGTGACGCCGCGAGCTGGCTGACCGGCCAGACCATTGTCGTCGACGGCGGATCCATCATCCGCCCGGCTATCGCCTAGGAGCACGAGCATGACGCGTTGGGGACTGACCATTCCGCTGGCCGGCGTTCCGCTGAGCGGGCACCGAGAGATCGTCCAGGAGCTGACCGGCCTGGGCTACACCGACATCTGGTCGGCCGAGACCAACGGCACGGACGGGTTCACCCCGCTCGCGCTGGCCTCCCAGTGGGCGCCCGAGGCACGGCTGGGCCCGGCGATCGTGCCGGTCTACACCCGCGGTCCCGCCCTGCTCGCCCAGTCGGCCGCCACCCTCGCCGAGCTGGCCCCGGGCCGGTTCGTGCTGGGCATCGGCACCTCCAGCGACACGATCGTGGAGCGCTGGAACGGCATCCCGTTCACCGAGCCGTACCAGAAGGTCCGCGACACCCTGCGGTTCCTGCGCAAGGCGCTCACCGGGGAGAAGGTGACCGACGAGGCACTCGGCGTCAAGGGTTTCAAGCTCGAGTCCGCCCCGCCGGTCGCCCCGAAGATCGTGCTGGCCGCGTTGCGCCCCGGCATGCTCAGGCTGGCCGCCCGGGAGGCCGACGGCGCGATCACCAACTGGCTCGGGCCGCAGGACGTGCCGAAGGTCCGCGCCGAGCTGGGCGAGGGCAGGGAACTCATCGCGCGGATCTTCGTCTGCCCGACGGACGACCGGGAGGAGGCCCGTGCGCTGGGCCGCTGGCTGATCACCTCGTACCTGAACGTCCCGGTCTACCGGGCCTTCCACGAGTGGCTCGGCCGGGGCGAGGCGCTGCGCCCGATGAACGAGGCGTGGGCCGCCGGGGACCGGCAGGGGGCGCTCACGGCGATCCCCGACGAGGTCGTCGACGACCTCATCGTGCACGGCTCCCCGGCGGAGTGCCGGGCGCGGATCGAGGAGTACGTGGCCAACGGCCTCGACACCCCGGTGCTGATGGTGCTGCCCAGCTCCCAGCTCACCATGACCGAGTCCGTTCGAGCCCTCGGCCGACCGAACTCCTAGCTCGTGTTCCCGGCCGGCGGCGGGAGGGTCACAGTGTCTCCATCACCCGGCCGAGCAGGACGGTCGCGGTGTTGGTGTGCGGGAACGGGTCGTCGGGGCCGACCAGCTCGTAGTTGATGAACAGCTGGCCGATCCGGGCCATCACGACCGTGAACTTCAGCCCGGACAGGACCTCGTAGTACGCCATGTTCGCCATCGGCCGGCCGAGCAGTTCCTCGTACCGCGCGATGGTCTCCGCCCGGGACGGGAAGCCTTCGAGCCGGGGGAGGTCGAGGCATTCGCAGTGGTGCCGGTCGAGGTAGAGGTACCAGGCGAGGTCCTCCTCGGCCCGGCCGATCGTGACCATCTCCCAGTCGAGGATGCCCTGGACCTCGCCGCCCTCGAACAGCATGTTGCCGATCCGCGAGTCGCCCCACAGCAGTTCGGGCGGGCCGGGCTCATCCGGCTGGTTCGCGCGCAGCCAGGTGAGCGCCTCCTCGGCCGGAGCGACCCGGCCGTCGTAGGCCCAGTGCAGGTAGCTGTCGTAGTAGTTGAGCCGCTGGGTGAGCCCGGTCGGCCCGTAGGCGGTCTGGTCGACGAACTCAAAGCCTTCAACGGGCTGCCGGTGGACCGTCGCCATGGCCTGGAGGCCGTTGTCCCACATCGCCGCGCGCTCGGCGGGTGTGAGCTCGGTGACCCAGCCCTCCTGGTGGTAGGGCGGCATGTCGCCGGGCGCGGCCCCGCCGATCGCGGTCATCACAAAGAAGGGTGCCCCGAGCAGCGCGGTGTCGGGCTCGTACCAGTGCACGTCGGGAACCCGCACGCCACGCTCTTTGAGCAGCCGGAGCGCGCGGTACTGCTCTTCGAACCGCGGTTCTGGGAAGATCTGGTAGCCGGTCGGGGCCACCTTGGCGACGAACCTCTTCCCACCGGCCGTGAAGATCAGGGTCTCGGCGGAGAACCCGCTGGTGGCGGGGGTCTGCAGTTCCTCGACCTTCGCTCCCGGTAGGCGGTCGGCGAGCCAGCTGGTGAGGACCGCTTTGGTGACCTCGGGATCGCGCTGATCCGGTACGGGCATACGTCAGCTCCTGACAACCTAGCGCTCGGTTGGTTTTGGGAATCTACCCCTCCTTGGGACTCAGCGGAAGGGCCGCGTGGCAGGATCAGGGATGTGAAGCTCACCAAACTCGGACATGCCTGTGTACGGCTGGAGAAGGACGACCGGGTCATCGTGATCGACCCGGGAGCCTTCACCCAGGAGCCCGGCGCACTGGACGGCGCCGAGGCCGTACTGATCACGCACGAGCACGTCGACCACCTCGACCCCGACCGGATCCGCCGGGCCCAGGCCGACGACCCGGCCCTGCAGATCTTCGCCAACCAGGCCGTGGCCGACCAATTGTCCGACCTCAGGATCAAGGTGATCGGCCATGAGGACGCCTTCAGCGTCGCCGGGTTCGACATCCAGGTCTACGGCGACCTGCACGCGCTGATCCACTCCGACATCCCGCAGGTGGCCAACACCGGCTTCCTGGTGGAGGGCGAGGTGTTCCATCCCGGCGACGCCTTCACCGTGCCGGGCCAGCGGGTCCCGACTCTGCTCACGCCGTGCAGCGGACCCTGGCTCAAGGTCGCCGAGATGATCGACTATGTCCGGGAGATCGCACCCGACCGGGCCTACTCCATCCACGAGGCACTGCTGTCCGACCGGGGCATGGGCCTGATCGGCAAGTTCCTGGACGGCGAGGCCCAGCGTGCCGGCGCCGACATCAGGGTGTTCCAGGCCGGGGAGTCAGTGCAGCTGTGAGCGTGCGGGCCGTCTTCTTCGACGTCGGTGAGACCTTGATCAACGAAGGTCGCCTCTATGGGGCCTGGGCCGACTGGCTCGGGGTCCCGCGGCACACCTTCAACGCCGTCCTCGGCGCGGTGATCGCCAGGGGTGAGCACCACCTGCGGGTGTTCGAGCACTTCAGGCCCGGGTTCGACCTCGCCCAGGCCGAGCGGGCCAGGGCCGAGGCGGGGATCCCCAACGGGTTCGGTCCCGAGGACCTCTATCCCGACGCCCGGCAGTGCCTGAGCGACCTGCGGGCGATGGGCCTGATCGTCGGCGTGGCCGGCAACCAGCCCAAGGAGGCCGCCGCCCAGTTCGCCGCCCTCGGGCTCGAGACCGACATCGTCGGCATGTCCGAGGACTGGGGGGTGGAGAAACCGTCCCCCGAGTTCTTCGCCAGGATCGTGGCCGAGGCCGGCTGCGCGGCAGGGGAGATCCTCTACGTCGGCGACCGGATCGACAACGACGTGCGCCCCGCACTGGCCGCGGGCCTGCCGGTCGCGTTCCTGCGGCGCGGGCCCTGGGGCAACGTCCAGCAGGACCCCGAGGCACTCGCCCGCTGCATGTTCCGACTCGACTCGCTCGCGGAGCTTCCCGGCACCCTTAGGGGTTCCCTTACTCCCTGAGTAGCAGGTCAAGACCGCCCGCAAGGCTGATCCGAACGGGCCCCCCGTTCCGTAATGTTGTCGTGACAAGCACGCGAAATCGAAAGGGAGTCATCATGGAAGGCCTCTACCGTCCGGCCCAGGGCAGGATGATCGCCGGTGTCTGCGCGGGACTCGGCCTCAGGTTCGGGATGAGCCCGAACACCGTCCGCCTGCTGGCAGTGCTCAGCTGCCTGCTGCCAGGCCCGCAGATCGTCGTCTACCTCGTGCTGTGGATCATGATGCCGACCGAGACGAAGTACTACGCGACCCGTCACAACGGACCGGTGCGTCCCTAGGATTACCCCTGAAACACCTACAGCCACCCCGGCGTGACCGTACGCTACCGACAGATTTGTCAGAGGTATTGGACAACAGGTCGGCACCGTGTTAGATCGAGACACGGGAGGGGGTGAGGGCGATGCCGAACGAGGAGCTCAGCCAGGAGGCACTGCAACTGGTGCGTTTTCTTCGCGATCTGACCCGGTCTCGCCGCGCCCGGATCCTGGACCTCGGCGGGTACGACGAGAGCCACTGGCTGGCCGACCTCCCCGGTGAGATCGACGTACGGGCCGAGGCGAGGGCGGGCGACGTGCTGTTCAGCGTTCCGGTCATCCCGCTCAACCCGCCCGCCGCACTGGAGCAGTTCGACGGCTGGCTGGCG
>JBDSTJ010000358.1:0-3118 GCA_039928335.1 Streptosporangiaceae bacterium
CCGCGCCCGTTCCCCCAGCTCCGCCGATACCTTCTCGACCTCCTCCGGTGTCAGGGGCGCGTCCTTCGGCGGCCTGCAGCCACTGGCCACGGTCGGGAGACTGTCGAGCAGCATCCCGAGCAGTTGCCCGGACCCGTACTGCCGATCGACTGGAATGTCCTTACGCACCATCGTGAGCCCCCACCCCGTTCAGGTCCCGGGCCGACCTCTTGGCCACCTGCTCAGCAGTGGCCAACCGCTCGGCGAGCCTGGTCTGCGCGTCGCACAGCAGCCACAGCTCACCCTCGTCATGGGCGTCGATCCGCCCCACACCGCCGTGCGTCCGCTGGTACTCGGTCAGCTCGACCTGCCGCGCAGCGGTCAGAAGGCCGTCGACCTCGGTCACGTCCCATCCAGGAATCGTCATAGACGCAGGCTAGGCCGGTTGTATATGGGTCAACAGGGTTACCCGTGTATATCCAGGGCCGTATATGGGCACCTAGCGTGACCGTTATGCAACTGGTGATCGTCAGAGGGTCGGCCATTCCGCCCTACCAGCAACTCGCCGAGCAGATCGCAGTGGCGATCCGCTCCGGCGAGCTGGCCCCCGGCGACCGCATCCCCACCCGCAAGGAACTCGTCGAGGTCTACCTACTCGATCTCGCCCCGAACACTGTGCAGAAGGCCATGGACTTGCTCAAGGCCGAGGGCCTGATCTTCACCTCGCCAGGCCTCGGCCTGTTCGTGAAGGACACCGCAGAGCAGTCCCCGGCGGGCTGAACCGTACGGTTGCCCGCAGGTCGCTACCCCGCTACTTCCCAGGTCAGAGCGGGTGTGGGGGGTCGCAAGGCCTTGCGACCGAAGTCGCTGCCCTTGCGGGTGGTCTAGCGACCCCCCGACCCCCTGTCAGACGGGCGTGAGGCGGTCCTTGAGCGCTTCGTCGAGGACGGTCCGGGTGATGCCCTTGCGGGTTGCCTTGGCCGGCCCGGTGCCCCGTCCGATGTCCTTGCGGTCGATGCCGTGGTCCCGGCAGGCGTTCCCGAGGTCAACCGTGGTCCAGTCCGTATACAGGCCGGGGTGGTCGGCGACGATGCGTGGTAGGAGGATCTCCAGCCACACCGCTTTCTCACCCGCGGGCCATACCGCGTCGAGGTGCTCGGGTAGTCCCTCGGCCGGTTCGATCGCCGTCAGCTCCCCGGCCGCGACCCCGGTGACGACGCCGGCGGCCTGGCGCATGAGCAGCGCCCGGTCGGTGATCGCGTCGGCCTGGGGGTTGTCGATGTAGTAGGTCCGGACGATCTGGGGGTCGTCGGTCTCGCCGAGCAGCAGCCCGATCCCGAGGTCCTTCTTGGAGAACATCGTGGCCCGGTTCCCGTTCCGGTACTGCGACGTGCCCAAGATCTGGTCGTTGGTGTCCTGGTCGGACACCCGCAGCGCCATCCGCAGGACCACGTTCGCCTTGACCCCGGTCGGCAGGGACTTCGCGTTCGGCTTCTGGGTGGCCAGGATCAGGATGATGCCCAGGGCGGGACCGACCTTGATGATCCGCTCCGCCAGGTAGGCGGCCCTCTCCCCGAACTCGGGGTGGGCGAACAGGTTCTGCGCCTCGTCGATCGCGGCCACGATGATGTCGAGGTCGAACCGCGGGTCCTCACACAACCCACGGGTGACCTTGTTCTCCGGGCACAGCAGCGGGTACCGGGCGGCGATGTCCTTGATCAGCTCGCTGCGCCGCTCAAGCTCCCCGTCGAGGTACTCCAGGCTGTGGAGCGCGGACTCCACCGCCGAGTCGATGATCCCGCTGGAGTACCGGTGGGAGATCTTCCGCAGCGGCGACAGGTCCCCGGTGCCCTTCAACTCATGGGTGAGCATCCTCACGATCGGGTCGAGGGACGCCGCGAGCAGCAGCACCCGCAACGAGAACGTCTTGCCCTGGCGCGGCATCGCCCCGATCAGGAGGTTCTGAAAGATCAGGTCCAGGTCGACCGGCCGGCCCCGCACGTCCACACCGAGGGGCAGCGGCCGGAAGATGTCCGCGCGCCCTTCCTTGAGCAGCGGCCACATCGGCATCTTGAGCTGACGCAGCGGCTTGTCGGAGACGAACAGGATCAACCGGCCCGCGTGCTGCTCGCTGTCGGCCTCGGGCCACACACACCCGATGTTGCGGCGCAGCCCCGACGCGAGTTTCCCGCGGCGGGCGATGACCTCGGACGGCTCGACGCCGAACGGCAGATCGATGTCGGCCCGCCACCCCGGCCCGTCGCGCACCGGGTCGCCGGCGAACGTGATGCCCTCACCGTCCCCGGTGAACGCCGCGTTGATCGCCGAGATGCCCAGCGACCGCAACGCCCGCACCACCTGCGAGGGCTGCAGCTTCGGCGCCACATCCGAGGTGAGGACCGCACGGTCGATGAACGGCCGGTCCTTCGGGCGGCCCAGGAACACCAGCACGGCCAGGGCGACCGTGCCGAGGGCGTAGGCGGCCTGTGCCCAGACCGGACCGGGGTAGGCGGCCGGGCCGATCCTCCCGATGAGGACGGCCGCCAGGGCGACCCCGCCCGACGTCTTGAGCCGGGTCTTGACCCGGCCATCACGCAGCACGCCCAGGGACACATACTCCCCGGACGCCCCTCCCTCGATCGACCTCGCCCGCAACGGCTTGGCCTCGACGTCGAACACCCACCCGTGCCACGCCCGAGCGACCTGCCACGCCCCACGCGGCACCCACCCGGCCGCACGCACCGCGTACACCGGGCTACGCGCCCCGTGGTACCTCACCAGGTACAACGCGTAGGACGTGGCCCACTGACGGGCCAGGCGTCGCTCGTCGGCGTTCGTCACCCACACCGGCACCGCAGGGCGGCCGGGCAACGGGCGACGGTACACCGCGTCGTCGTCGACGATCTCGCCCTCGACGACCTCGCCTTCCTCGACCACCGCCAGCTCGGCCGCGAGCTCCTCCTGCGCGGCCGCCTGGTCGACCTCGACGAGCGCCCCGTCGACGGCCTCGACCATGTCGGCCTCGACCACGTCGGCCTCGACCGGCTCCGGCACGACCCGTAGATCATGCCTGCTGAACCTCTGTACCTCGGTCATGATGGTCCTGCTCCTGATTCTGGGAGAGAGCCGGACCCGGGGA
>JBDSTJ010000359.1:0-5754 GCA_039928335.1 Streptosporangiaceae bacterium
ATCAACACCCTCTACGCCCTGCGGGACGTGGACCCGGTCGCCAAGGAGACCCTCCGCAGCTTCGGGTTCGGCCCGCTCGCGGTGCTGGGGCGGGTATCACTGCCGTCCGCCGCGCCGTTCATCACCACCGGAGTCCGGATCGCCGCCTCCGTCGCGCTCGTCGTGGTGGTCAGCAGCGAGCTGCTGGCCGGCGACGGGACCGGGATCGGCGGCTACATCCTGACCACCCAGTCCAGCGGCGGCCAGACCGACCTGATGCTGGCCGCGGCCCTGTGGACCGGGATCATCGGTGTCCTGGTCAACGGCGGCCTGGTCCGGCTGGAGCGGCGGGCCTTCCGCTGGTACGACCCCGAGGCCCTGACATGACGCGCTGGCTGTTCGCCCGTTCCTGGCTGCTGGTCCTGCTGGTCGTGGCGTGGGAGCTGGGCACGAGGACCGCCCAGGAGAGCTACTTCCCGCCCCCGTCGGAGATCATGCCCGCGCTCCAGCGGCTCTGGTTCGACGGACCGCCCGGCCACCTGTTCGTGAACGAACGGGCCGTCGACGACTTCGGCTCCAGCCTCACCCACCTGTTCGCCGGCTGGTTCCTGGCCTGCGCGGCCGGCGTGGCCATCGGCGTGGTCGTCGGCCGGTCCCCGGTCGCCCGCGACGTGGTGGACCCGCTACTGGAGTTCCTGCGGGCCATCCCCACCCCGGCGCTGGTCCCGTTCTTCATCGTCGTGTTCCAGCTGGGCGCGACCATGCAGATCATGACGATCGCCTTCGGCATCGTGTGGCCGGTCATCCTCAACACCGCCGACGGCGTACGGGCCGTCGACCCGCTGCAACTCGACACCGCCGAGGTCTTCGGCCTCGGCCGGACCCGGCGGCTGGTGTCGGTCGTCCTGCCCGCGGCCATGCCCAAGATCTTCGCGGGCCTGCGGGTCAGCCTGTCCTTCGCGCTCATCCTGATGGTCATCGCCGAGCTCGTGGGCAGCACCGAGGGCCTGGGCGCCCAACTGATCAACGCCGAGCACTCCTTCGAACTGCCGACCCTGTGGGCGGTCATCCTCGTCCTCGGCCTCCTCGGCTTCGTGCTCAACGGAGTACTCCTGCTGGTCGAACGCCGCTTCCTAGCCTGGCATGCCGGCGCGCGCCGGACCGAAACCTGAGGGGTGCGACCCATGCTCGAAATCGAAGACCTCACCCACTCCTACCCGGACGGCCACCTGGCCGTCGACGGCATGCGCCTGCGCGTTGAGGCAGGTGAGCTGGTCAGCATCGTCGGCCCGTCCGGCTGCGGCAAGTCGACCCTGCTGCGCTGCATCGCCGGCCTGCAACGGCCCACCGGCGGCCGGGTCCGGCTCGGCGGCGAGGTCGTCGACCGGGTGCCCGGCAACCTGGCCGTCGTCTTCCAGGACTACAGCCGCTCGCTGTTCCCCTGGCTGAGCATTCGCGACAACGTCGCGCTGCCGCTGCGCCGCCGTGGCCTGCCCAGGGCCGAACGGCGGCGGCTCGCCGAGGAGTCCCTGGAGACCGTCGGACTCGCCGGCGCCGGAGCCAAGTTCCCCTGGCAGCTGTCGGGTGGCATGCAGCAGCGGGTCGCGATCGCCCGCGCGCTCGCCTACAAGCCGGCGCTGCTGCTCATGGACGAGCCGTTCGGCTCGGTCGACGCCCAGACCCGCGAGGACCTGGAGGACCTGCTGCTCGCGGTCCGCGACCGAGAGAAGATGACCATCGTGCTCATCACGCACGACATCGACGAGAGCGTGTACGTCGGCGACCGGGTCGTCGTGCTGAGCCAGTCCCCCGCCCGGGTGCGCGCCGACCTGCCGGTCGACCTGCCCGCCCGGCGCGACCAGATCACCACCCGGTCCGACCCGAGGTTCGTGCACCTCCGCACGGAGGTCGGTCGGCTGGTGCGCGGCGGCGAACTCCAGAAGGCGGGACTGCGATGAAGCCGGTACGAGTGATCATCGCAGGGGCCGGCATCGGCGGCCTGACCACGGCGCTCAGCCTGCACGCCGCGGGCATCGAGGCCGAGGTCATCGAGAGCGCCGCGGAGCTCCGCCCCCTGGGCGTCGGCATCAATGTGCAGCCGCACGCCGTCCGGGAGCTGACCGAGCTGGGCCTGGGCGAGGCCCTGGCGCGGCTCGGAGTGGCCACCGCGGAGATGGTCCATTTCGACCGGCACGGCAACCAGATCTGGGCCGAGCCGCGCGGGCTGGACGCCGGCTACCGGTGGCCGCAGTACTCCATCCACCGGGGTGAACTGCAGGTACTGCTGGCCGAGACCGTCCGGGACAGGCTGGGGCCGCAGGCCGTGCGGACCGCCTCGACCGTCCTCGGTTTCGAGCAGGACGAGGACGGCGTGCGGGTCAGGGTGCACAACCGGCACGACGGCACCGTCTCGGTGCGCACCGGCGACGTGCTCGTCGGCGCGGACGGGCTGCACTCGACGATCTACCGCGGGCTCCACCCCGACGGGCCCGCTCCGCGCTGGAACGGCGTCCGGATGTGGCGCGGCGTCACCGAGCGGGAGCCGTTCCTGTCCGGGGCGAGCCTGGCCGTCGCGGGCACGAACGCGCACGCCAAGTTCGTGGCGTACCCGATCTCCGCGCCGTCCGGCGAGGGGAAGGTCCTGGTCAACTGGGTGGCCGAGATCAGGCTCGACGACGACCGGCTGTCCGAGCGCGCCGACTGGAACCGGCTGGGCAGCCTGGCCGACGCCCTGCCGCACTTCGCAGACTGGGTGTTCCCCTGGCTCGACGTGCCGGGACTGATGTCGGCGACCGAGTTGATCCTGGAGTACCCGATGGTCGACCGGGACCCGCTGCCCTGGTGGACCGACCGGCGGGTGACCCTGCTGGGCGATGCGGCCCACCCGATGTACCCGATCGGTTCGAACGGCGGTTCCCAGGCCGTACTGGACGCCCGGGTGCTCGCCCAGCAACTGGCCGGGTCGGACGACCCGGTCAAGGGCCTGGCCGCCTATGAGGACCTCCGGCGCGAACCCACCTCGGCGATCCTGCTGGCCTGCCGCGAGATGCCCGCCGAGAAGGTTCTGCTGCGGGTCGCCGAGCGTGCCCCGGACGGTTTCACCCGGATCGAGGACGTTCTCACCGCGACGGAACTGGCCGACCTCTCCGGCGCCTACTCCCGTACCACCGACGCCGACGTGGAGACCCTCAACACCCGTCCGTCCTGGTCAGTGGGCCCACTGTAGGAAACCGTGGGGATCAGCGGGCTGTTTGACCAGCGGGTTCGGGGTAGGCGTAGGGCATGGCCCTCAGTGACACCTACATCGATCTTCCGCGCGAGACGGTCTGGCAGGCGCTCGCCGACGGGCGAAGGTATGCCGAGTGGGTGGTCGGCACGCGGGAGATCTGCTCCGTCGACGCGGGCTGGCCCCGGGTCGGCTCCCGGCTGCACTTCATCGTCGGTTACGGCCCGCTGAAGCTCAGCGACCGCACCGTGGTCCGGGTCAGCGAGGCGCCGGAACGCCTGGAGCTCGAGGTCAAGGCGGGCCCCTTCGGCACCGTCCGGGTCGCGATCCGGCTGATCGAGTGGGGCGAGGGCACCGTGGTCATCCTCGACGAACACCCCCTCCGGGGTGTCGGCGCGGGCCTGCACGGCCCGCCGAGCGAAATCTTTCTCCAGCTCCGCAACCGGCTCATGCTCCGCAACCTCACCACCGTCTCCCACGAGGTGGCCCGCCAGGCACCCCGACCCACCCCGGAGCTCTCCGCCTGACCCTACGACCCGGCCGTCGCGGTCGACACTTCACCATCTTCGGTGGAACACTCCTCTGAGGGCGGCCCGGGCGGCGTTGGCGCCGCAGGCGCCGTGGACTCCGCCACCGGGGTGGGCCGAGGAGGAGGCCAGGTAGAGGCCTCTGATGGGGGTTTCCGGGCGGCCGGTGCCGGGGACGGGGCGGAAGAAGAGCTGCTGGTGGATGGCGGTGGTGCCGCCGTTGATCGCGCCGCCGACCAGGCTGGCGTTGTGGTGTTGCAGGGTGGTCGGGGACAGGATCCGGCGGCCGATGATCCGTTGCCGGAAGCCGGGGGCGTGGCTCTCGATTCTGGCTTCCAGGCGGTCGGCCATGGCGTTCTCGTCGTGTTCGTCCCAGGCTCCGGTGATCTTGTCGGGGCCCCGGTCGCCGAGGATCTCCCGGGGGACGTGGGTGTAGGCCCACACCGACTCGGTGCCGGCCGGCGAACGGGAGGGGTCCGCGGTGGTCATCTGGCCGACGAGGACGAACGGTTTGTCGGGCACCTGACCGGTGACGAGTTGGGCGGTGAAATCGGTCAGCGCGTTCATGTTCTCGGCCAGGTGGACGGTGCCGGCCCGGGACGCCTCCGGCGAGCTCCACGGGATGGGACCCGACAGCGCCCAGTCGACCTTGAAGGTGGCGAAGTCCCACTGGAACCGCCGGAGGTCCTCGCGGAGCCGCGTCGGCAGGTCCGCCCAGTCGACGAGGCCGCCGTAGAGGGCCGGTGCCGGTACGTCGGCGAACACGCCCCTGGTGGCGCGGATGGCCTCGCCGTCGGCCGTGCGCACGCCGAGCGCCCGCCCGTCGCGGACCACCACGGACCTCACGGGTGTACCGCAGCGCACAGTGCCGCCGCGTGCCTCCAGCCGGCGTAGGAGCGCCCGGGTCAGTTCGCCCGCGCCTCCTGCGGGGACGGGCCAGCCGTGCTGCTGGCCGAGCATGGCGAGCAGCCAGCCGAAGGCGGTGCCGCCTGCGGATTCGGGGAAGAGGTCGGCGTGCAGGGCCGAGCCCGCCAGGATCAGGGGGCCACCGGGCCCGGTGAACTCCTCCTCGCCCAGCCGCCGTACCGGCAGCACCAGGAACCGCAGCATCCGCAGCCCGCCCGCAGCCCGAAGCTTCGTCGCCAGGGACACCCCAGCCCGTACCGGCGGAAAGGGAGTGAAGAGCGCCCGCAGCAGGTCATCGCCCAGTTCCTGCCAGAGCTGGTAGAGCTTCAGCCAGGCCGCGCCGTCACCCGGGCTGAGCACGTCGAGGCCGGCGGCCGTGCGCTCGGGGTCGCGTTCCAGGACGGCGCACCGGCCGTCCTCCAGCGGGTGCGCCAGGACCGCGTCGGCGTGCCGCCACCGGAGCCCGTACTGCTCCAGGCCCAGAGCCTTCATGGCCGGGGAGGCCACGCCCAGCGGGTAGAAGGCACTGAACATGTCACTCACGTAGTCCGGATGCACCCCCCGGTCACTGCGCACCGCCCCGCCGGGGCTGTCCTGCGCCTCCAGCACGATCACGTCCCAGCCCGCGTCGGCGAGCAGGTTGGCGGCGACCAGGCCGTTGGGCCCGGATCCGATCACGACGGCGTCCGGCACGTGGTATCCCTTCTTCGACTACTTCGCGCCTACCCTCCGGTACCCCTTCTGAACTGCGGCTCAACGAGAGCTTCGCAAAAAACCGCAAAGAAACGGTGATTATCCGCGGCTACCGGGCAGTGCGGGTTCGCCAAGCAGAAATCGACAGGAGATCCCCATGACCGTTACCGGAATCATCACCGCCATCGTCATCGGCGCGATCATCGGCGCCCTCGGCCGACTGGCCCTTCCCGGCCGCCAGCCCATCGGCCTCCTGCTCACCATCGGCGTCGGCATCGTGGCGGCCCTCGTGGGCACCGCCATCGCCCAGCAGGTCGGCGTGGCCACCACCGACGGCATCGACTGGATCGAACTGGTCTTCCAGATCGGTCTCGCCGCGGTCGGTGTCGGCGCGGTCGCCGCTCTCCGCCGCGGCCGGGTCTG
>JBDSTJ010000360.1:0-11279 GCA_039928335.1 Streptosporangiaceae bacterium
CTAGGTGGTGATGTCGCTCAAGCCGGGCCAGAAGCTCCCGACCGGGGTGACCGCCACGATCGCCAAGACCTCGCTGCTCGGTGAGAACTATGTCCGGCTGACCCTCCCGCCCGGCTCGAACCTGCGGTCCGGGCCCTACCTGGCGACCAACGCCAGGATCCAGACGACCACGATCCAGCCCGACCTGGAGAGCATCACCGAGAAGGTCGGCCCGATCCTGGCCTCCCTTGGCGGGGAGAACCTCGGCCAGATCGTCGACGCGGTCGCCGAGGCGGTCGACGGCAAGGGCCCCGAGCTCAACAACCTGATCAAGAAGACCAGTGGCGTGGCCAAGGCCTACGCCGCGGCCGGCGACGACCTGACCGTGGTCATCGACGGACTGGGCAGGCTCAGCACGTCCCTGGCCCGCAGCAGCGGCGAGCTCGACCGGCTGCCCGGCCGGCTCATCCTGGCCACCGACCGGATCCAGGCCGACAAGAAGGAGCTCAAGTCGGCGGTCGAACAGCTCGTCCGGCTCGGCAAGGCCTTCAACGCCAAGGTCCAGGTCAGGCATGGTGTCCGGCTGAGGAACCTGCTGCTGCGGCTGGACCGGATCCTGGCCAAGATGACCAGCGGCAAGGACACCCTCAAGACCATCGCCAAGGCACTGAACACCGGTTTTCTGTCGGCCCCGTCACTGACCTACGAAGGTCAGGGCCTCATGCAGGCCTGGCTCGGCGGCGTTCTCGGCTTCGAGTCGGACTCGAGCCACATCCAGAACGCCCAGAGCGCGCGGACCGACAAGAAGTTCGACCAGTACGACCGGATCCTGTCCCCGACCGGCCAGCCCAGCGCGAAGGGGGGGTCCTGACATGAGACCCCGCATTCTGATCAACCTGGCGGTCTTCGCGCTGCTCGGGATCCTGCTCACGGTCTGGGCCTTCACCAGCATCATCACGGTGGACGCGATCCGCAAACCCTTTCACGTGACGGCGGAGTTCGAGTCCTCGCCCGGCCTGCGCAAGGACCTCGAGGTGTCCTACCTCGGTGTCCGGGTCGGCTCGGTGAGCACCGTGAAGCTGGCCACCGGCAAGGTCATCGTCGGGCTCAGCCTCGACAACGACGCCAAGGTGCCCTCGAACACCAATGCCGCGGTGCTGCGCAAGTCGGCCGTCGGCGAGCCCTACATCGAGATGGAGCCGACGGCCGGCGAGCCGGCTGCGGCTCCGCTCAAGTCCGGCGACGTGATCCCGCTCAGCCGCACCCATGTCGCGGTGGAGTACAAGGCCCTGTTCAAGACCGTCGGCAAGCTGCTGGAGGCGGTGCGGCCCGAGGATGCCCAGGTCCTCACGCACGAGCTGGCCGTCGGCCTGGAGGGCCGGGGCCAGACGCTCCACGACCTGATCGGCGACGCCCACCAGCTGACCGGCACCCTGGCCGACAACGCCGGGGTGCTCGACAGCCTCGCCACCCAGCTCACCGCCCTGTCCGGCACCCTCGCCGAGGGCGGTCCCGACCTGAAGAACGGGCTCAACGGCCTGGCCGAGTTCACCGCTGGCCTCCGGGAGTCCCGGACGGAGCTCGACGGCATCCTCAACAACGGGCCCGGCTTCCTGGCGAACGTCAACACGCTGCTGGAGAAGTCGCGTCCGGGCCTGAGCTGCCTGCTCACCGCCCTCGGCACCCCCGCGCCACGGGTGTTCACCGAGAGCGCCGCGCAACGGCTCAAGCACGCTCTCTCGCTGATCCACAACACCTTCCCGAAGGTGACCGACGACCTGATCTATCACGGCAAGCAGGGCGACTACGCCAAGGTCACCATCGCGATCAGCATGGCGGGCCCGATCCAGGCGGCCCAGCAGTTCCGCACCCCCCGCACCCCGCCGACCATTCCGCCGGTCTACTCCTGTGTCGGCGCGCACCAGGCCACCAAGGCCAAGGTCAAGGCCAAAGCCGTGGCGGCTCCCGCCCCGGACCCCGCCGCGATCAAGGTGAGTGACCAGTTCGCCCCGGTGCGGGCCGTCCCGACCGACCAGGCCGTGTCGGCCTCCGACAGCATCCTCACCGGCAGGTGGCTGCCGGTGATCCCGATCGTGCTCGCGGCTGTGGTGCTGATGGGCGTCGCACGACGTACTCTCGTGGCCGCACGGCGGCACCGTTCACCGCGCGACTGACTACCCCCTGGAGACAGCCCATGAGCAGCAAGGCAACCGAGGCCGACGCCGTCCTCGAACCGGCGGAGGCGCTCGAGGAGACCGCGGCCGAAGCCGAGACCGCACCGGTCGAGGAGCCGGTGAAGGAGCCGGTCAAGGTCGAGAAGAAGCCGCGCCGCACTATGAGGATCAACGACCGGTACGTCACGGTCGCGGCGGTCGTGGTGGCGCTCATCGCGATCTTCGTCGCGGGCGTGCAGTGGTACAAGGCCGACCAGAACGGCGCGAAGCAGGAGACCCAGGACCAGGTCCGGATGCGGGCCACGGAGTTCGTGCAGGCCTTCTACAACTACGACTACCAGCAGCTCGGCCAGTGGCAGAAGCGGATGACGGAGCTGTCGACCAACGGCTACGCCAAGAAGGTCCTGGTGTCCTTCACCGGGTTCGAGAAGTCGATCGTGGAGCTCAAGACCATCTCCACGTCGTCGGTGCGGGACAACTACGTCACCGAGGTCGACGGCTCCAACGCCAAGGCCTTCATCGTGGTGGACGGCCAGGCCAAGAGCACACCGGGCACCCTCATCAGGACCGGCGTCAAGATGATGCTCACGATGGTCAAGGAGAAGGGGACCTGGAAGGTCAACGAGGTGACGGCCATGGACCCCGACAACCAGAACTGGATCGATCCCGAGGGCAAGCCGATGGAGCCCCCGGTGACGACCGGTGCCGCCGCCGACCCGAGCCCGTCGGCGGGCGCGACTCCCTGAGATCGTGTCGGTTCGCGGGATCCTCCGGGGTTGTGAGACGTTGACCCCAGGGGGAAGTACCTCCGCAAGGCGAGCCGAGCACCGGGAGCGGGATGAACGAGCGGATCTCCGTCGCCTACGCGCCGCTGGTGGCGCTCTACCAGATCCTCGACGCCCGGCTCGGGGAGCCGGACGGCGGTCTTGAGGGTGCTGGCTGGGCGTCCCGGCTGGCGGCGCTGCGGGCGCTGCGCGGCGGTGAGACCGTTGGTGACGGCACCAGGCTGGCGAGGGTCATGGTCGACCCCTCCAGCCTGGAACGGGACGCACCCGACCTGCGGGTGGTCCCCGATCTCGAAGATCTTCCCGGTCAGGTCCAGGCCGCGGTCGACGCGGGGGAGCGGGTCCTGCTGTTCCATGGCGAGGACGTCGTGCCCGACGGGATCCTGGCGCTGGCCGTCGAGGACGGCGTGCCCCGCCGGCTCGGGACGGCCTGGGACATCGAACTGCGGGGGCTGCGCAAGAACCTGCTCCTGCTCGAGCAGTGGCCGCTCGACGGGGCCAGTCTCGCCTCGGTACGCGCCGGGCTGGAGCAGCGCGAAGCCGAGCTGGCCGAGCAGCGGAAGCGGCTCACCGCCGAGGTCGCCGAGCACCGGGCCGCGATCGTGGAGTCCGAGCGTGCGGTGGACGCCGCCGAGGAGGACCTCGCCCAGCTCACCACCCAGGAAGCCGAGGCCGCAGACCAGGCGGCCGGGCAGCTCGCGGCGTTCCTGGAGGTCCAGGCCGTCGCGGAGGCCGCCGTGCAGGAGGCCGACCGGGCGGCCCGCGCGGTCGCGGCGTCCACCGCCAGATGCGCCGAACTGGAGTCCGCGATCGCCCAGCTGCACACGGAGCTGGAGCGGGCCAGGCAGGCCGAGGAACAGCTCAGTGAACGCCTCGACCATGCCAGGACCGAGCTGCCCGCCGCGACCGCCGAGGCCGAGCGGCTGACCAGGGCCGCGACCGAGGCCGAGGCGCTCAGCCACGCCACCTACTACCGGATGGTGTCGGCGGAGTCGGCCCTGTCGGCCGAGCGCGGCCGCCAGAACTGGAGCCAGAAACTGCACGTCAGCACGGCCCGGCCCGGGGTCGCCGAGCAGAAGGCGCACGTGACGGCGCGCCGACGGGAGGCCACGGACGCGCTGGCCGCCGCCGAGCAGGCCAACGAGATCAGGCAGCGGGCCGAGGGGGAACGTGCCGGGATGGCGGCGTTCCTGGACAGCGGCGGCCAGGAGCTCGAGGCGGCCCACGCCGCCCAGCGCCGGTTCGCCGAGGAGATGCCCGGACTCGAGAGCGAGCTCGCCCTGGCCCGGACGGATCACGAAAGCCACACCGCCCAGGCCGCGGTCGCCGTGGACCGGGCCGCCCAGGCCGCGGAACCGGCCGAGGAGGCCCGTCGGACCGGCCGGGCCGCCGAGGAGCGGCTCGCGACCGCCCGCGGCGCACTCGCCGAGGCGAGCGAGGCCGCCCAGCGGGCCAGGGCCGCGCAGGAGGCGGCCACCGGCGCGTTCGCGCTGGCCGAGACTGCGCTGGAGCGGTTCGCCGAGGAGGAGGACAAGGTCCTCACCGACGGGAGACAGGACGTCGAGGCCGCCGAAACGGTCGAGCTCCGCACCCGTGAGCAGGTCGAGGAGGCGCTCGGGGACGAGGCCCAGGACGTCTGGCGTGAGCGGGCCATGTCCCGGCACGAGCAGCTCACCCTGAACCCGGTGGAGCAGGCCCAGGTCGTCTGCGCCACGCCCGGTGCGGTGCCTGGGGGGGACTACGACGTCCTGATCGTCGGCGCCGCCGAGCAGGTCACCGACGGGGACTTCCTCACCGGGGCGGTCCTGGCCCGGCGCTGGGTGCTGGTCGGGGACCCCGACGGCGAGCCGCCGCAGCTCGACCCGCTCTACCGCGACCATGTGCTGGCGCTGTGCGCGCTCGCCGAGGCCGGCGACGGCGGGCAGACCCAGCCGATCGGCCTGGAGAGCTATGGCCCCGGCGTGAAGGCCGAACTGGAGCGGCTGCGGTCGGCGGACCTGTGGGAGAGCCGCTACCGGGAGTCCTTCGGCAAGATCCAGGCCAGGCTCACCGCCCTGGACCTCGACCCGCGCGAGGTGCTGACCGAGGCGCTCGACCAGGAGAGCCTTTTCGTGCGGATCTGCACCCTTCGTTCCGAGGTGTAACACTGGTCCCATGCTGGGCATCACCGACCTCACCACGTACGTCATCGGCACCTTCCTGATCATCCTGCTGCCGGGGCCCAACTCCCTCTACACGCTGTCGGTGGCCGCCCGGCGCGGGGTGCGCCGGGGCTACCGGGCCGCCCTCGGGGTCTTTCTCGGCGACTCGATCCTGATGGCGTTGACCGCCGCCGGGGCCGCGTCACTGCTCCAGGCCAACGAGTACCTCTTCGCGATCGTCAAGTTCGCGGGCGGCGGCTATCTGGCCTGGATCGCGTTCGGGATGCTGCGCGGGGCGCGCGGGATGTGGCGGGCCCGCCTGGGGAGCGCCGAGGGACCGGCCATACCGGACCTGGCCGACTCCGAGCGGCCGTTCCGGCGGGCTCTGACGATCAGCCTGCTCAACCCGAAGGCGATCCTGTTCTTCCTGTCGTTCTTCGTCCAGTTCGTCGACCGGACCTACGCCTATCCGGCACTGACGTTCCTGGTCCTCGCCGCGATCGTCCAGCTCTTCAGCTTCTGCTACCTCACCCTGCTGATCTTCGGGGGCACCCGGCTCGCCGCCCAGTTCCGCCGCCGCAGGCGCCTGTCGGCTGTGCTCACCACGGCCGTCGGCGCGGCCTTCCTGGCCTTCGCCGCCAAGCTGGCCACCGCCTCGGCCGGCTGATCGCTCAAGGGCAGAGCCCGCCCTGGTCGAGCACGACCCCGGCGTCCCTGAACCTCACCCGGACGGCCTCCCGCACGTTCTCGGCCGCCGTCCTGGCGAGCCACTCCTGGGGTGTGATCCCGCAGAGCCTCCGCAGACCGGGGACGTCCGCGAGGAGTTCCTCGATCAGTGCCTCCTGGTCCTTCAGCGCGCGGGGGACGCCGGTCGCCGCGACGAGGCAGCCATGCCGACTCGCATAGCACCCGGGGTCGGTCAACGGGAGACCCGACGGCAGCCTCACCGGGAAGGCCTCCGCGGGCAGGACCAGCCGGCGGTAGTTCGGTTCGGTCTCCTCCACCGCGGCCAGTTGCGCCTCATCCAGCCAGACCACGACCAGCGCGGAGGTCACGTCGGGATCGGCCACCGGCGTCGCCGGAAGATAGCCCGGCCTGCTCACGTGGGCGGACACTCCCGGCCGGATGCCCTGGACCTCGGCGCGGACCATCGGGAGGACGGGGCGAATGCTCCGCCGGGTGAGCTTCGCATACATCTGGGCGGGCGCGGCGTTGCTCCCGACGCAGACCACGGGCCGGCGCTCGGAGATCGGCGGCCGGCCCAGGCCTGCCAGGACGGTGTCGAGCGGCAGGAAGTCCGCGTCCATGACCTCCCACCGGCCGAGCGGAACGGACCGGCCCGGGATGAGCCGCAGGTAGAGGTCATCGACCAGGAGCCCGGACTCGGCGGGGACCAGGCCCGGATAGCTGAGCGGGCTCGACGACGGGGCGGTGTCGATACCCAGGTCGAGGAGGCTCCGGGTTCGGTCCACGGGACGCACAGCCTAGGGACGGGCGGAGCGGCGGAGCCAGAGCAGGCCCAGGACGGGGAGTACGAGCGGGATGTAGCCGTAGCCCTGGCCGTAGCCCGACCACACGGTCGCGTCGGGGAACAGGTCCCCGTCCAGCAGGCTGAGGGTGCCGACGGTCAGCACCCCGGCGAGCTCGATCGCGATGGCGGCGAGGGCGACCCGCCGCCGGGACGACCACAGGGCGACGGTCGCCAGGAGATAGACCACCGCGGCCAGCGCGGAGAGCAGGTAGGCGACCGGGGCCTCGGCGTACTGGGTGGCGAGCTGGACGCCCGACCGGGCGCCCGCAGCCAGAGTGAACAGGGCGTAGACGGCCACGAGGGCCCGGCCGGGCCCGGAACGCAGGTCCTGCGCGGTGGGTTCAGGCATTTCCGGTCCAAAGCTGCTGCATGCGGAGGATGACGACGGGGACGGTCACGCACGCGAGACCGACGGCGACCGAACCCCACTTGGAGCGTTCGCCGACACCGACGAACGCGCCGATCGGCAGGATCACCAGCGATCCGGCCAGGTATCCGAGGAAAGTGGCCTGCTCCGGCGGTTCATGCCCGCCAGCCAGCCGGACCACCGCGAGGACCACCTGGGCGATCAGTCCGGCCTCGAGCACCGCCAAGACGATCAGATGCACCACCTGGGGCGGCCGGTCGAGCCTGGCGAGGACCAGCAGCCAGGCGGCGACGGCCAGGGACGACGCGATCAGCGTGTACGCCAGCGCGTCGTTCATCGGTCGCTCTCCTCGGTGTGCGGTAGGTCCCCGAGCCACCGTACCGCCGCCGTCGAGTGAGCCACCCCCGGGATGCTAGACGTAGGCGGGGAGGGGTCGGGTCGCCGGGACGGACTCGCTGTCGGCGTAGGCGGCGGCGAGCCGGTCCACCGCCTCGCGCAGGGCGTCGGGCGGCAGGACGAACGGCAGCCGGATGCAGTCCTCCAGGACGCCGTCCGCGCCGAAGACCACGCCCGGTATGACCCGTACTCCCCGGTGGAAGGCGGCGTCGGCGACCACGGAGGCGACCGGAGCGGGCAGCCGGGCCCAGACCGACATGCCGCCGGGCGGGACGGTGAAGCTCCAGGACGGCAGCCGGTCGCGCAGTGCCCCGACCAGGGCGTCCCTGCGCTCCCGCAGGAAGATCTTGCGTTCGGCCCGGACCTCCTCGATCCGCTGCAGCAGCTCGACCGCGATCAGCTGGTCCAGGACCGGCCCGGCGATGTCCATCGGCTCGCGGGCGGTGGCCAGGCGGCGGGCCAGCGGGATCGTGGTGCGGATCCAGCCGATCCGCAGGCCGCCCCAGAGCAGTTTGGAGGCAGACCCGATACTGATCACCCGGTTGCCGGCGTCGAACGCCGCCGTCGGGAGTACCGGCGGGCCGTCGATCTCCAGTTCGGCGAAGGTCTCGTCGGCGACCAGGTAGGACTGGGCGGACCGGGCCGCGGCCACGAGCTGTTCGCGGTCCGGCCCGGTCATGAGGTGGCCGGTGGGGTTCTGGAAGTCGGGGATCAGGTAGGCGAGGCGGACGGCGGCCTGGCGCATGCTCGCGCCGATCAGGTCGAGGTCCCAGCCGTCCTGCACGCCGACGGGCACCAGCCGCGCGCCCTGGTTGCGCAGTGAGCTGAGCGCGTGCGGGTAGGTCGGCCGCTCGATCAGCACCGCGTCGCCCCGGTCGATCAGGGTGCTGGTCAGCAGGGTGAAGGCGTGCTGGGCGCCGACCGTGACCACGATCTCCTCGGCGCGGGTCGGCAGGCCGCGGGTGGTGTAGCGCTCGGCGATGGCCTGGCGCAGGACCATCAGCCCGGCCGGCTCGTAGCCGGGGCCGCCGCTGTAGCGGGGCAGTTCGCCGACCGCGGCGGCGACCGCCTCCTCGAAGAGACCGGGGGCGCCGGGGGCCGCACAGCCCAGGTCGATGGTGCCCGGGGCTTCGAAGCCGTGCACGAACGCGGTGAAAGCGGTGCGGGGAGCGCCGTTCGCGGGCATCAGCGTCGCCGGCAACGCCGTCCAGCTGCCGGCTCCCTGCCGGCTGGAGATGTACCCGTCCGCACGCAGGGCGTCGTAGGCGGAGGTCACGGTGGTGCGGCTCACACCGAGTGCGGTGGCCAGGTCGCGTTCGGCGGGCAGGCGCACCCGCAGCGCCACCCGGCCGTCCTGGATCAGGGATCTGATGCCTCTGGCCAGGGCGGCGTAGAAAGGTCGCTCCGCCGGGAGCTCACCGAGGAGGCGGCCGAGCTGCAGTCCACTGACATACCGGGCATCACTCATGCGGACCACTTTGCCTCATTGGCTCTTAACAAACAAGCCATTGGGGTGGCTTGATGGAAGTGGCCTTGAAACCCCTCCCTGGGAGACCCTGATGATCGCTCTGATCCTGCTCGTGCTGCTCGCCCTCGCCGGACCGATCTTCGGTACCGACAGCCGAGACGGCAGCGGCTGGCACCACTCCTCGTGGCTCGAACGGGCCCCTGCGCCACTGCGCGGGGATCCCGGCCCCGCCCGCGACGAGACCGAGTTCCGCATCTGACCCCGGGCCCCGGCCTCCCGCCACACGGAACCTCGGCGATCACGAGAACCGTTCGGCCGATAGTGGGAGAATGCAGCCCGAGACCCAGGGGAGTAGATCTTGAGCGTGATCCACCGGCGTATCGCGGATGAGCTCGGCGTGCGTGAAGGCCAGGTGCAGGTGGCCGTCGACCTGCTCGACGGCGGCGCGACCGTGCCGTTCATCGCCCGTTACCGCAAGGAGATGACCGGCACCCTCGACGACATCCAGCTGCGCGCCCTCGAGGAGCGGCTGCGGTACCTGCGGGAGCTGGAGGACCGCCGGGCCGCGGTGATCGACTCGGTCCGGACGCAGGGCAAGCTCACCGAGGAGCTGGAGGCCCAGCTACTGGCCGCCGACTCCAAGGCCCGGCTGGAGGACCTCTACCTGCCGTTCAAGCCCAAGCGCCGCACCAAGGCCCAGATCGCCCGTGAGGCCGGCCTCGAACCGCTGGCCACCCGGCTGCTGGCCGACCCTTCGCTGAACCCGCAGGAGGTCGCCGCCGGTTTCCGCAACGAGCAGGTCGCCGACGTGGCCGCCGCGCTCGACGGCGCGCGGGCCATCCTGGTGGAGACCTTCGCCGAGGACGGCGACCTGATCGGCGGCCTGCGGGAGCAGATGTGGGCCGGCGGCAGGGTCCTGGCGAAGGTCCGGGAGGGCAAGGAGGAGGCGGGCTCGAAGTTCTCCGACTACTTCGCGTTCTCCGAGCCGTTCACCAAGCTGCCCTCACACCGGATCCTCGCGCTGTTCCGCGGCGAGAAGGAGGAGATCCTCGATCTCACCCTCGAGCCGGAGGAGCCGGGACAGGGACCGAGCTCGTATGAGACCCGGATCGCCCACCGGTTTGAGATCGCCGACCGGGGCCGGCCGGGCGACCGGTGGCTGCTGGACGCCGTCCGCTGGGCCTGGCGCACCCGCATCCTGGTGCACCTGGGCATCGACCTGCGGACCCGGCTGTGGCAGGTCGCCGAGGACGAGGGCGTCCGGGTGTTCGCCGCGAACCTGCGCGACCTGCTGCTCGCCGCGCCCGCCGGGACGCGTGCCACGATGGGTCTGGACCCGGGGCTGTGCACCGGGGTCAAGGTCGCGGTGGTCGACGCGACCGGCAAGGTCGTCACCTTCGACACGATCTACCCGCACGAGCCCAAGCGGCAGTGGGACGCCTCGCTGGCGACCCTGGCCAAGCTCGTCAGGGCGCACGGTGTCGAGCTGATCGCGATCGGCAACGGCACCGCTTCACGGGAGACCGACAAGCTCGCGGGCGAACTGGCCAAGCTCATCCCGGGCGTGTCCAAGGTGATGGTCTCCGAGGCCGGGGCGTCGGTCTACTCGGCGTCGGCGTTCGCCTCGCAGGAACTGCCCGACCTGGACGTGTCGATCCGGGGCGCGGTCTCGATCGCCCGGCGGCTGCAGGACCCGCTCGCCGAACTGGTGAAGATCGACCCGAAGTCCATCGGGGTCGGCCAGTACCAGCACGACCTGTCGGAGGTGAAGATGTCGCGGTCCCTCGACGCGGTCGTCGAGGACTGCGTGAACGCGGTCGGCGTGGACGTCAACACCGCCTCCGCACCGCTGCTGACGCGGGTGTCGGGCATCGGCTCCGGCCTGGCCGACAGCATCGTGTCCCACCGCGACGCCAACGGCCCGTTCCGGACCCGGCGCGACCTCAAGGGCGTGGCCCGGCTGGGACCCAAGGCGTTCGAGCAGTGCGCGGGCTTCCTGCGGATCCCCGGCGGCGACGACCCGCTGGACGCCTCCAGCGTCCACCCGGAGGCCTACCCGGTGGTCCGGCGGATCCTGGAGCAGACCGGTGGCGGCCTCAAGGAGCTGATCGGCAGCCAGGCGCTGCGGACCCTCAGGCCGCAGGAGTTCGTCGATGAAAAGTTCGGCCTCCCGACCGTCACCGACATCCTGGCTGAGCTGGAGAAGCCCGGCCGTGACCCGCGTCCGGCATTCAAGACCGCGGCGTTCAAGGACGGCGTCGAGAAGCTCAGCGACCTCGTGCCCGGGATGCTGCTGGAGGGCGTGGTCACGAACGTCGCCGCGTTCGGGGCGTTCATCGACGTCGGTGTCCACCAGGACGGGCTGGCGCACGTGTCCCAGCTGTCGAAGAGCTTCGTCAGCGACCCCCGTGAGGTCGTCAAACCCGGCGACGTCGTCC
>JBDSTJ010000361.1:0-4109 GCA_039928335.1 Streptosporangiaceae bacterium
CCCACCCCCGAGCCCACCACCCCCGTCCCCGCCCCCGAGGCTCCCGCACCGGCCGCCTACTCGGTGGTCAAGCCGCTGAACGCCCAGGAGACGAAGGCGGTCAAGCAGCTCAAGGCCCAGCTCAAGAAGGTCGACGGCAAGAAGCTGACCCAGCGTCAGGCCGCGGACCTCGCCCTCACGATCGCGACGGTCTTCGGCAAGTAGCACACCCGAAGGTCCCCCGCTGCGAGGCCGCAGCGGGGGACCTTCTTTCGTTCACCTAGGCTTGGGCACCATGACGATGAGCTTTCCCCGGCAGAGTGCCCGCACCCGGCGATTCACCCTCGGCGCACCCCGCGGCTTCCAGGTCGCGCCGGACGGTTCATATGTGACCTTTCTCAGGACCCAGGGCGGGACCGACGCGGTCACCTGCCTGTGGCGGCTCGACCTGGCCACCGGCGAGGAGACCCTGGTCGCCGACCCCCGGGCGCTCAACGTCGACGAGCGAAACCTGCCCGCCGAGGAACGTGCCCGGCGCGAACGGGCCCGTGAGGCCGCCGGCGGCGTCGTCGGCTACGCCGCCGACAGCACGCTCGCCACCGCGGTCTTCGCCCTGGCCGGCCAGTTGTTCCACGCCGACCTGAGGGCCGGCACGGTCAAGCCGCTCAGTGCCGTCACCCCGGTCTTCGACCCGCGCCTGGACCCCCGGGGCCGGCGGGTGGCCTATGTGGCGGACCGGGCCCTGCACGTGATCGAACTGGCCTCCGGCGAGGACTCCGTGGTGGCCAGGCCCGAGTCCGAGCAGGTCTCCTACGGTCTGGCCGAGTTCATCGCCGCCGAGGAGATGAGCCGGATGCGCGGCTACTGGTGGTCGCCGGCCGGGACCGAGCTGCTGGTCGCCCGGGTCGACGAGACCCCGGTCAACCGCTGGCACATCGCCGACCCGGCCAACCCCGACCGGGCCCCGTACGAGATCGCCTACCCGGCGGCCGGCACGCCCAACGCCATCGTCTCGCTGGTGATCGCGGCAGCCGACGGTTCCAGGAAGGTCGCAGTGGCCTGGGACCGGGGGATGTACCCCTATCTCGTCACCGCCTACTGGGACGAGCGCGGCCCGCTGATCGTGGTGCAGACCCGCGACCAGCGGACTCTGCGGATCCTCCAGGTCGACCAGCTCAACGGGGAGACCCAGATCGTCCAGGCCGACCACGACCCGACCTGGCTGGAGATCGTGCCCGGCGTTCCGGCCCGCACCGGCTCCGGCGCGCTGGTGTGGACCAGGGACGACAGCGACACCCGCAGGCTGACCATCGCCGGTGAGCCCGTCACCCCGGTGGGCCTGCAGGTCCGCGGGGTGCTGGGCGTCCAGGGCGAGTCGGTCCTGTTCGCCGCGTCCCAGGAGCCGACCGAGACCCACGTCTGGTCCTACGGCCCGGACGGCCTCGTCCGGCTCACCACCGAGCCCGGGGTGTACGCCGCGGTCCGCTCCGGTGACGTCACCGTGCTCGTCGGCTCGAACCTGGCCGAGCCGAAGTCGAAGGCGTGGATCCACGGCACCGGTCAGACCATCACGAACCTGGCCGAAGTCCCGGTCATCACGCCGGCCGTCCAGTTCCTGTCCGCGGGCGAGCGGGAGATCCGCACCGCGGTGCTGCTGCCGACCGGCTGGGCCGGCGAGGGCCTGCTGCCCGTCCTCATGGACCCCTACGGCGGCCCGCACGCCCAGCGGGTCCTGTCGGTCCAGCGGAGCTACTGCGAGTCGCAGTGGCTTGCCGACCAGGGCTTCGCCGTCGTGATCGCGGACGGCCGGGGCACCCCGGGCCGGGGACCGGTCTTCGAACGCGCCGTCTCCGGCGACTTCGCCACCCCGGTCCTGGACGACCAGATCGCCGCGCTGGAGGCGGCCGCCGCCCGGTTCCCGCTGGACCTGACCCGGGTCGCGATCCGCGGCTGGTCGTTCGGCGGCTGGCTCGCCGCCCTCGCGGTCCTGCGCCGCCCCGACGTCTTCCATGCCGCCGTCGCCGGCGCGCCCGTCACCGACTGGCGGCTGTATGACACCCACTACACCGAGCGCTACCTGGGCGACCCGGGGGAGGAGCCCGAGGCCTACGACGCCAACTCACTGCTGGCCGACGCCCCGAAGCTCGAGCGTCCGCTGATGCTGATCCACGGCCTCGCCGACGACAACGTGGTCGCCGCCCACACCCTGCGCCTGTCCTCGGCCCTGCTGGCCGCCGGCCGGGCCCACACCGTGCTGCCGCTGTCCGGCGTCACCCACATGACCCCGCAGGAGATCGTGGCTGAGAACCTGCTCCACCTCCAGGTCGGCTTCCTCAGGGACGCCCTCACCTAGCGGCCTCCCACCCGGCCCGCCGGGACGTGCGGGACGTGCGGGACAATGGGGTCTGTGCAGTTGCAACAGCTGGCCTATTTCGTCGCGGTGGCGGAGCTCCGGCACTTCACCCAGGCGGCCGAGTCCCTCGGCATCGCCCAGCCGTCGCTGTCCAAGCAGATCCGCACCCTGGAGACCGAGCTGGGCGCCTCGCTGCTGAGCCGGGCCCGCGGCAACATCTCGCTGACCCCGGCAGGCGAGGCCCTGCTGCCGCTGGCCAAGCGGATCCTCGCCGACGTCGACACCGCCCGCCTCGAGGTCCAGGAGCTGGCCGGGCTGGTCCGCGGCCGGGTCCGGCTGGGCGCCACCCCGTCGCTGTGCGCGGGCCTGCTCGCCGACGTGCTCCGCACGTTCCACAACGCCTACCCGGGCATTCGGCTGCTGGTGGAGGAGGGCGGGTCGCGGGACCTGGTCCGCGACCTGACCCGGGGCCTGCTCGACCTGGCCCTGGTGATCCTGCCGTTGGCCGACGACACGCCGCTGGTCACCAACCCGATCCTGCGCGAGAACCTGGTCGTGGCGATGCCGTCCGACCAGCGCCCCCGGCACGTCCCGATGCGGATCGAGGACCTGCGCAACCGGCCGCTGGTCATGTTCCGGTCCGGCTACGACCTGCGCGAGGCCACCATCGGGGCCTGCCGGGCCGCCGGCTTCGAGCCGATCTTCGCGGTGGAAGGCGGCGAGATGGACGCCGTGCTCCGTTTCGTGGAGGCGGGCCTGGGCATCGCGGTCGTTCCCAGCATGGTCCTGGCCGGGCGTCCCCGGCTGCGGGGCGTCCCGCTGACGATGCCCGGCCGGACGATCGCGGTCGCCCACCGCAAGGACGTGGCCCCCACCCACGCGGCCCGCGCCTTCCGGGCCACGCTCGAGGTCTTCCTGGCGGAGGCGGCCCGCACCGGCGAGCTGCCCGCCGGCGTGGACCACCTCCCCGACCCGTCGGCGCTCCTGGACTGACTCAGCTGTGCCAGGTCGACCACAGGGCCGCGTAGGAGCCACCCTCGGAGACCAGCTGGTCGTGGCTTCCCAACTCGCTGACCAGGCCGTCCTCGACGACGGCCACCCGGTCGGCGTCGTGCGCGGTGTGCAGCCGGTGGGCGATCGCGATGACGGTGCGGCCCGCCAGGACCGCGGCCAGCGACCGTTCCAGGTGCCGGGCCGCCCGCGGGTCCAGCAGCGAGGTCGCCTCGTCCAGGACGAGGGTGTGCGGGTCGACCAGGACCAGCCGGGCCAGGGCCAGCTGCTGGGCCTGGGCCGGTGACAGCGGTGCGCCGCCCGAGCCCACGACCGTGTCCAGCCCGGGACCGTCCCATTCCACCGCCCCGAGCGCGGCCAGCAGGTCGGCGTCCGGGGCCTCCCGGACCATCGACAGGTTCTCGCGCCGCGTGCCCCGGAACACGTGGTGCTCCTGGGTGACCAGCGCGACCTGGCCGCGCAGCTCGTCCAGCGGGAGCTCGACCAGCGAGGTCGAGCCCATCGTGACCGAGCCGGTGCGCGGCCCGTGGATCCCGGCCAGCAGCCGGCCCAGGGTGGACTTGCCGGCCCCGCTCGGGCCGACGATCGCCAGGCGCTCGCCGGGCCGCAGGGTCAGGTCGATCCCGTGCAGCACGTCCCGCTCCCCGTAGGCGTACCGGACGTCCGACGCGATGATCTCCTGGGTGTCCGGTGCGGCCCCGTCGGCGCTCCGGTCGGCGGGCACGTTGGCCACGCCCAGCAGCCGCGACAGCGACGCCCCGCCGAC
>JBDSTJ010000362.1:0-11194 GCA_039928335.1 Streptosporangiaceae bacterium
AGACGCTGACGGTCAACGGCACCGGGCGTTATGTCCGGCTGTCCGGCACGGTCCGGGGCACCGTCTACGGCTACTCCCTGTGGGAGTTCGTGGTCCACACCACCGGCGGCGGGTCCGGCCCGCAGATCCCCGGCGGCGGCGACCTCGGCCCCAACGTGCAGGTCTTCGACCCGTCAATGTCCAGCGCCTCCATCCAGGCCAAGCTCGACGCGGTCTTCGCCCGGCAGGAGTCCAACCAGTTCGGCTCCGAGCGCGACGCGTTCTTCTTCAAGCCCGGCAACTACAGCAACCTCAACGCCCAGATCGGCTTCTACACCTCGATCGCGGGGCTGGGCCTCAGTCCTGACGACGTCAACATCAACGGTGACGTCACGGTCGACGCCGGCTGGTTCAACGGCAACGCCACCCAGAACTTCTGGCGCTCCGCCGAGAACCTGGCGCTGACCCCGGTCAACGGCACCAACCGCTGGGCGGTCGCGCAGGCGGCCCCGTTCCGCCGGATGCACATCAAGGGCGGCCTCAACCTCGCCCCGGCGGGTTACGGCTGGGCCAGCGGCGGCTACATCGCCGACAGCAAGATCGACGGCACCGTCGGTCCGTACTCCCAGCAGCAGTGGTACACCCGCGACAGCTCCATCGGCGGCTGGACCAACGGCGTGTGGAACATGGTGTTCTCGGGCGTCGAGGGCGCTCCGGCACAGGGCTTCCCCAACCCCGTCTACACCACGCTGCAGAACACCCCGATCAGCCGGGAGAAGCCGTTCCTCTACCTGGACGGCAACGCCTACAAGGTGTTCGTGCCCGCCAAGCGCACCAACGTGCGCGGCGTGTCCTGGGGCAACGGCGCGCCGCAGGGCGAGTCGATCCCGCTCAGCCAGTTCTACGTCGTCAAGGCGGGCGCCACCGCCGCCACCATCAACGCCGCGCTGGCCCAGGGCCTGAACCTGCTGTTCACTCCCGGCGTCTACCACGTCGACCAGGCGATCAACGTCACCCGTGCCAACACCGTCGTGCTCGGCCTCGGTCTGGCCACGGTCATCCCCGACAACGGCGTCACCGCGCTGAAGGTCGCCGACGTGGACGGCGTGAAGCTGGCCGGTCTGCTCATCGACGCCGGCACCGGCAACTCGCCGAACCTGGTCCAGGTCGGCACACCCGGCTCCACGGCCTCGCACGCGGCCAACCCGACCACCGTGCAGGACGTGTTCATCCGGGTCGGCGGCGCCGGCCCCGGCCGGGCCGTCAACGGCATGGTGATCAACAGCTCCGACACGATCGTCGACCACACCTGGATCTGGCGGGCCGACCACGGCGCGGGAGCGGGCTGGGACACCAACCCCTCCGACGTCGGGTTCATCGTGAACGGCGCGAATGTGCTGGCCACCGGCCTGTTCGTCGAGCACTTCAAGAAGTACGACACGCTGTGGAACGGCGAGAACGGCCGGACGATCTTCTACCAGAACGAGAAGGCCTACGACGCGCCCAACCAGGCGAGCATCCAGAACGGCTCCGTCAAGGGTTTCGCGGCCTACAAGGTCGCCGACTCGGTCAACACCCACGAGGGCTGGGGACTCGGCAGTTACTGCAACTTCACCGCCGATCCCACGATCCGGATGGACCACGGCTTCGAGGTGCCGGTGAAGCCCGGCGTGAAGTTCCACAGCCTCCTCGTGGTCTCGCTCGGCGGCATGGGCCACTACAACCACGTCATCAACGACACCGGTGCCCAGACCTCGGGCACCAGCACCATCCCCTCCACCGTCGTCTCCTTCCCCTAGCTACCGGGCCGCCGCCCCGCGCCCCGGGGTGGCGCCTGCGCTGAGCCGTCATCTCCGCGTCGAGCGGGGGTGGCGGCTCCTGTTGGTTTCGCCAGGTTTCGCGCACGTTTCCTGATTGTTATCCAAGACAACAAATTGGACTCTTGACCGGGTTGTGCCCCAGGTCACCTTCGCATAAGTTGCACCAAACAACATTCAAACCAGGTGCAAGCGCCGTGACCCGGCAAGCCGCCTGACCAGCGCTGACACACCCCCAGTTCACCCCCAGTTCACCCTCAGCCGCCCCCACAGCGGCCCCTCCCCGAAAGGACCCACGCCATGCGCAAGGGGATCCTCGCTCTCACCGCCGTCTCCGTAGTCATGGTCGCCGGCCTCTCGGCCTGTGGCGACGACACCAAGGACGACGGCGGCTCGACCACCGCACCCAAGGCGAAGGGCAAGATCGGCGTCATCCTGCCGGACAGCAAGTCCTCGGCCCGCTGGGAGACCGCGGACCGCCCGGCGCTGACCGCCGCCTTCAAGTCTGCGGGCGTCGAGTACGACATCCAGAACGCCCAGGGTGACAAGACCCAGTTCCAGACCCTCGCCGACCAGATGATCAGCAACGGCGCGAAGGTCCTGGCCATCGTCAACCTGGACAGTGGCACCGGCAAGGCCGTCATCGCCAAGGCCAAGGCCCAGGGCGTCGCGGTCATCGACTACGACCGGCTCACCCTCGGCGGCGGCGCGCAGTACTACGTCAGCTACGACAACACCAAGGTCGGAACCCTGCAGGGTGAGGGCCTGGTGAAGTGCCTGGACGAGAAGAAGGCCGACAAGCCGATCATCGCCGAGCTGAACGGCTCGGCCACCGACAACAACGCCACGCTGTTCAAGCAGGGCTACGACGGCGTCCTCAAGGCCAAGTACGACTCGAAGGACTACGTCAAGGGCCCCGACCAGTCCGTTCCGGACTGGGACAACGCCCAGGCCGGCACCATCTTCGAGCAGATGCTGACCAGCCAGCCGAAGATCGGTGGCGTGCTCGCCGCCAACGACGGCCTCGGCAACGCGGCCATCGCGGTCCTGAAGAAGCAGAAGCTGAACGGCAAGGTCCCGGTCACCGGCCAGGACGCCACCGTGCAGGGCCTGCAGAACATTCTCGCCGGTGACCAGTGCATGACGGTCTACAAGTCGGCCAAGGCCGAGGCCGAGGCGACGGCCAAGCTGGCCATCGGCCTCATCAACGGCGAGAAGGGCGAGACCTCCGGCGTCACCAAGGACTCCGAGCTCAACACCGACGTGCCCTCGGTCCTGCTCGACCCGGTCGCGGTCGACAAGGCCAACATCAAGGACGTCATCTCCGACGGTGGCGCCGCCAAGGCCGAGGTCTGCACCGCGGCCTTCGCCAAGGCCTGCACCGACGTCGGGATCAGCTAGCCCCGTCCGTCCCCAGCCGCCCGGTTCCGGCGTCCGCCCTCTGGGGTGCGGATGCCGGGCCGGGCTTCATCCTGAACTCTGAGGAGCCTCCATGAGCGAGACACCCGCACTGGAGCTGCGTGGGATCGACAAGAGCTTCGGTCCTGTGCAGGTTCTGCACGACGTCGCCTTCTCCGTGTACCCGGGAGAGGTGACCGCCCTCGTCGGCGACAACGGCGCGGGCAAGTCCACCTTGGTCAAGTGCATCGGCGGCATCCACCCGATCGACTCCGGCGAGTACTTCTACAACGGCGAGCCGATCTCGGTGCACAGCCCGCGCGACGCGGCCCACCACGGGATCGAGATCGTCTACCAGGACCTCGCGCTCTGCGAGAACCTCGACATCGTCCAGAACATGTTCCTGGGCCGGGAGAAGACCAAGGGCCTGGTACTGGATGAGTTCGAGATGGAGGAGCTCGCTGCCAAGACCCTCGCGGGCCTGTCCGTCCGCACCGTCAAGTCGATCCGCCAGCAGGTGTCGAGCCTGTCGGGCGGGCAGCGCCAGACCGTGGCGATCGCCAAGGCCGTGCTGTGGAACAGCAAGGTCGTCATCCTGGACGAGCCGACCGCAGCGCTCGGCGTCGCCCAGACCCAGCAGGTGCTCGAGCTCGTGCGCAGGCTCGCCGACAACGGCCTGGCCGTCGTGTTGATCTCGCACAACATGAACGACGTCTTCGCGGTCTCCGACCGGATCGCCGCCCTCTACCTGGGCCGGATGGCCGCCCAGGTCAAGACGTCCGACGTCACCCACGCGCAGATCGTGGAACTGATCACTTCCGGCCGCAGCGGGGACCTCGGCCTCGCCGCCGCCGTTTCGAACGGAGTCAAGTAATGAGCGTCGTCATCTCCAAGGAACCGGTCGACAAGCCCGCGCCACCCTCAGTGCTGAAGTCCGTGGCCGGCGGCTACCTGGACCGGATCCGCGGCGGCGACACCGGTGCGCTCCCGGCGCTGCTCGCCCTCGCGGTGCTGGTCGTCGCGTTCTCGATCATGCGGCCGGTGTTCTTCTCCTACGGCAACTTCGCGAACCTGCTCACCCAGGGCGCGGCCGTGGTCGTGATCGCCATGGGCCTGATCTTCGTTCTGCTGCTCGGTGAGATCGACCTGTCCGCCGGTTACACCAGCGGCGTCTGCGCCGCGGTGATGGCGATCCTGCTGACCAACCACGGCTGGCCCTGGTACGCCTCGATCGGCATTGCGCTGCTGTGCGGCGCGGTCATCGGCACCCTGCTGGGCTCGATCGTCGTCAAGATCGGTGTCCCGTCCTTCGTGGTGACCCTCGCGGCGTTCCTGGCTTTCCAGGGCATCGCGCTCAAGCTGCTCAACAACGGCACCAACGTCTCGATCCGCGACGACGCGATCCTGGCGATCGAGAACAAGAACCTCTCCCCGCTGCTGGGCTGGGTCTGCCTGGCCATTCTGATCGTGATCTACGCGGCCGTGCAGTTCAAGCAGGCCCGCAGCCGGGCCGCCCGCGGCCTGACCGGCGCCGGCATGCAGGTCGTGGCCGCCCGGGTCATCGGCGTCACCGTCCTGGCCGGGCTCGCGGTCTTCGCGCTCAACCAGGAGCGCAGCAAGAACGTGATCGTCGTGTCGCTCAAGGGCGTTCCGATCATCGTTCCGATCATCGTCGCGCTGCTGATCGGCTGGACCTTCGTCCTGCACCGCACCAAGTTCGGCCGGCACATCTATGCCGTCGGCGGCAGCCAGGAGGCGGCCCGCCGCGCGGGCATCAAGGTCGACAAGATCCGCATCTCGGCGTTCGTGATCTGCTCGACGATGGCGGCCATCGGCGGTATCGTCGCGGCCTCGCGCGGCAACTCCGTCGACCCCAACACCGGTGGCAGCGACGTGCTGCTCAAGGCGGTCGGCGCCGCGGTCATCGGCGGGACGAGCCTGTTCGGCGGCCGGGGCAGGATCCTCGACGCCATCCTCGGCGGCGCGGTCATCGCGGTCATCGACAACGGCATGGGACTGATGGGTTACTCAGCCGGCGTCAAGCTGATTGTGACAGGATCTGTGCTGCTGCTTGCTGCGGGCGTCGACGCCGTGTCGCGCAAGCAGACAGCCGCATCCCGTTGATCCCCCTGGCAGGCAGGTCCCCTCGATGATGCGCGCAGCCCCCTCACCGGAGGAGGTCAGGCGGCACAACCTGGGCACGCTGCTGCGGCATGTGCACCTGCACGGTCCGGCCTCACGGGCTCTGCTGGCCGAGCGGATGGGTCTCAACCGCAGCACCATCATGGCGCTGACCTCGGACCTGACCGCCGCGGGCCTGGTCACCGAGGAGCTGCCCAAGCAGACGAACAAGGCTGGCCGGCCCTCGCTGGTCGTCCGGCCGGAGTCCACCCGGTTCTACGTGCTCGCCCTCGAGGTCGGCGCTGACCGGCTGGTGGCCGCCCGGGTCGGTCTCGGCGGGTTCGTGCTCGATCGGCGTGAGGTGTCGCGGCCGCGGGACTCCTTCGACCCGGAGGACGTCTCGGCCACCCTGGCGACGATGGCCCGGCAGCTGGTCCGCAAGGCCCGCGCCGACACCGTCTGCGTCGGGGCCGGGGCCGCCTTCTGCGGCATCGTCCGGCAGCAGGACGGGGTCATCAGGTACGGGCCCAACATCGGCTGGGTGGACGTGTCGTTCGGCGAGGAGCTGGGCCGCAGGCTGGGCCTGGGTTTCCCGGTCATGATCGGCAACAACGCCAACCTGGGGGCGATGGCCGAGCACGAGCGGGGCGCGGGGGTCGGTTTCGACGACCTCGTCTACCTGCACGGCGAGGTCGGCATCGGCGGCGGGATCATCGTCGGCGGCAGGCTGCTGGGCGGCGAGGGCGGCTACGGCGGCGAGGTTGGCCACATGATCGTCAACCCGGGCGGCCGGGCCTGCTCATGTGGGTCGCGCGGCTGCCTGGAGGCCGAGGCAGGCGAGCTGGCCCTGATCTCGGCGACCGGCCGGACGGCTCCGCCGGGGCTCAGCGGCCAGGACGTGGTCGCCACGATCGTGGACTCGGCGGACCGGGGTGATGTGGCCGCTCGCGACGCCCTGCACCAGGTGGGGGACTGGCTGGGCTTCGGGGTGGCCAACCTGGTGAACATCTTCAACCCCGGCATGGTCATCTTCGGCGGGGTGCTGCGGGACATCTACCTGGGCTCGGCCGCCCAGGTCCGCAGCCGGCTGGCCATCGACGGCCTGGCCGCCACCCGGGAGCGGGTCCGGCTGCGCACCTCGGCCCTGGGCGACGAGGCGACTCTGGTCGGAGCGGCTGAGCTGGCCTTCGCCGAGGTCCTCCGCGACCCGCTGGAGACCCTGGCGCGGCTGTCGTCCGGCTGATCGGGAGCCATCCGGACCAAAAAAGGCATTGCCCTCGCTCGCTGTGATCGGCACTCTTCTCCTGAGGGTGTTCGCGGATGCCCGGGGAGAGGGAGGTGTGCGATGACTACCGTTCTTGTGTTGAACGCGTCGTATGAGCCTTTACAGCGTGTTTCGGTGAAGCACGCGATCACCATGCTCGTACGTGGCGTGGCGGTCATCGAAGAGGCCGTGGTCGACCGGACGTTCGGGGTCTTCCCCGAGCCCAAGGTGCTGCGGCTCGTGAGGTACGTCTCGATGCGCTGGCGGCACGCCCGCCGTCCCGGCTGGACCAAGGCCGGGGTCTACAAGCGCGAACGGGGCCTGTGCGCCTACTGCGGCGCGCACGGCAACACGATCGACCATGTCCTTCCGGTCTCTCGGGGCGGGCGTTCCACCTGGGAGAACACCGTTCTGGCCTGTCGGCGCTGCAACCACCGCAAGGCCGACCGCTCACTCGCCGAGACCGGCCTCACCCTCCGCCTCATCCCTCAGGTGCCGACCTGGGACCAGCTGATGACCTGACCTGACGGCCCCGTGCTCTCCGGATCGCGGGGCCGTCACGCCGGCGCCTACTCGAACAGGTCGGGCTGCTCGCGGATGATCTGGTCGGCGAGCGGCTGGTAGTTGATCCAGCCGACCAGATCGTTGCCGATCTGGCCGTGGGTGAGGACCGCGCTGTCGTGCTCGATCGGGACCGGCGTGCCTGCGGCCTTGGCCAGCAGCTGGACCTGGGCCGAGCGCTCCATCGTGGTGAACCACCAGGCGGCGGCGTCGACGGAGTCACCGACGGTCAGCAGACCGTGGTTGCGCAGGATGACGGCCTTGCCGTCGCCGAGGGCCGCGGCGATGCGCTTGCCCTCCTCCAGATCGGTGACCACACCGGTGTAGTCGTCGAACAGCCCGTGGTCCTGGTAGAACGCGCAGGAGTCCTGGGTGATCGGCTCCAGCTTCTGGCCGAGGGTCGACAGCGCCCGTCCGTAGGTGGAGTGGCTGTGCGCGGCGGCGACGACGTCCGGCCTGGCCTGGTGCACCTGGGAGTGGATCGCGAACGCGGCCTCGTTGACCATGTAGCGGCCCTGGACGACCTTGCCCTCGTGGTTGACCAGGATCAGGTCGCTGACCCTGACGTGTTTGAAGGACATCCCGAACGGGTTCACCCAGAAATGGTCGGTGTGCCCGGGGTCGCGGGCCGTGATGTGACCGGCCACGCCCTCTTCGAAGCCGAGCTTGCCGAACAGCCGCAGCGCGATGGTCAGCCGCTCCTTGCGGTGCTGCCGCTCCTCCTCGACCGTCGCGAAGGTCTCCGGCAACCGGAAGATCAGGTCGGTGGCGAGCTTGCTCAGGAACTCGTCTTCTTGCGACATGGGTGGGCTCCTTTGTCCTGTCACACCAAAGTATGGGTCCAATGAACCCGATCCGGCGACCCGTGGGCTAGGGCAAGGCCGCCCAACGCGGGCCGGTGTGGTTGTCTGAAGCAGACAAGGAGGACACGATGGGCTGGTCGGGACGGCAACGGTTCGCCGCGCTGCTGGGTGAGGGCACCGCGGATCCCACGGTCCTGGACGACACCGTCCGGGCCGCCAGGGAGCGTTCGCCGCTGGTCGCGGCCCTGCCCGAAGCCGAGGTCAGACGGCACGTACGGGCGATCATCGACGCCGCGGTCGCCGCGCTCCTGGCGGGCCGCCCCGAAGGTAGCGACCTGCAGGCCGCCGAGGACCTCGGCGGCGACCGGGCTCGGCAGGGTGTCCCGGTCGCCGCGCTGCTCGACGGCTTCCAGGCCGGTAGATCCTTGATCGTGCGGACCCTGGTGGAGCGGGGGAGGGCCTCCGGGGTCTCATCCGACGACCTCCTGGAGGGCCTCACCCGGATCGACGCGATCGCGACGGCACTGGAGCACCGCATGGTCCACGCGCACCGGATCGCCGAGCTGGACATGGCCAGGACCACCCGGGACACCCAGGTCCAGCGTCTCCGCCAGCTCCTGCACGGTGAGGCCGGCGCGGATGGACCCCGGCAGGTGGTCGTCACCGACGTCACCGACCCGGCGGTCGCCCAGGTCCTCGAAAGGGCCCTCGGCGGCCTCGCCGGGCTGGTCGACGGCCGGCTCGCGGCCCTGGTCACCCGGGTTCCCGACCTCCCCGGCCAGATCGCGGTCATCTCGCCGCTGGTCCCGCCCGCCCAGATACCCCGGATGTACGGGCTGTGCCGGTGCGCGCTCCGGCTCGGGGAGCCGGGGCTGCGCACCCTCACGGAGCTGGCGCTGTACTCCGCGACAGCGACAGAACCCGAGTTGGGCGCGCTGCTGGCGGCCGAGCTGCTTCCCGGCCTCGACCGGGCTGACGCCTTCCACCGGGAGATCGCCGAGACCGTGCTGGCCTTCCTCGACCACGGCAGCCGGGTCGAGGCCACCGCGACCGCCCTGCACGTCCATCCGAACACGGTGAAGTACCGGATCCGGCGCCTCCAGCAGATCACCGGGCGGCCCCTGGACCGGCAGACCGTCGCCGACACCGCCCACCGGTGGTGGGCCCTCCGGAGTTTCCTGAGATCATGAGGTCATGAACGTCGGTGTGATCCTGTGGCCGTACTCGCCCTGGCCGATCATGAGCGAGCAGTGGAGACGAGCCGAGGAGCTGGGCTTCCACACGGGCTGGCTCTACGACCATCTGGCCTGGCGGGGCCACACCCCCTGGGATGACGCCTACACCTCGCTGGCGGCGGCCGCCGTGGTCACCTCGACGATCCGGCTCGGCACCGCGGTGACCTCGCCGAACTTCCGGCATCCGGTCCCGACGGCCCAGGCCGCCAAGACCGTCGACCGGATCAGCGGCGGCCGGCTGACCCTGGGCATCGGCGCGGGCGGCGACAGCGTGCTGTCGGACGGGGAGGTTCTCGGCCGGGTCTGGACCCCACGGGAGCGCGCCGACCGGTTCGCCGAATGGGTCGGCCAGCTCGACGGCCTCCTGACCACCACGCCCTTCAGTTCGGCGGGCGAGCACTGGACGGTGCGCGAGGCCACTCTCGCGCCTGGCCTCCTCCAGCGCCGTCCCCCGTTCTGGATCGCGGGCGAGGGCCCGCGCGGCATGCGCCTGGCCGCCCGGTACGGGCAGGGCTGGATCACCAGCCCCGACGTGCCGGATGGCCCCGGCCTGGACCGCGTACGGACCCAGCTCGCGAAGTTCGAGGGCATCTGCGAAGCAGAGGGCAAGGACCCGGCGACCTACTCCACGATGCTCCTGACCGGATTCACCACGGATCGCTGGCTCGACTCCGTCGATTCCTTCCACGACCTCAAGGGCCAGTACGAAGCCGCCGGGGTCACCGACCTGGCCCTCCACTGGCCCCGCCCGGACAGCCCCTGGTCAGCGGACCCCCAGATCTTCGAAGAAATCGCCCTGAGCCTCACTCCGTGACCCGCAGGTTCTGAGGACAGGGCCGTGGGCTCGTCGTGCGGCTCAGGGTGAGCCCGTCGAAGCTAGTCGAAGGTCTGGCCACAGACGATCAGCCGCGACAGTTCCACCCAGTCGAACGCCGCGACGTTCCGGACCGGGGACTCCGTCAGCGTGGAGCCCGCGGCGGGGACCCGGCCGCCGTCCTGGACCCGCCAGCCGCCCAGTGAGCCGGCGACCGCGCACTCCACATAGGAGGCCGGGTCGAAGTTGCGCCAGCGCAGCGGGGTGGACCGCGCGCCGGTGCCCGCCGGGCGGGGCGCGAGCACGGTCGGGTCCTGGCGTGCGCCGCGCGGGTCGGTGAGGAAGTCCTCGAGGTCGGCGATCTGGGAGAGCAGCACGTTCTCCCAGTCCTCGTAGCAGGACGGCGCGGCACCGGAGATCGTCAGGTTCTTCGTGGTCCAGCCGGGGTCATAGGGCGGCGGCGGGTTGGATCCGGCCGCCGAGAACAGCGCGGCGACCTCGTCGAGCTCCACGCTGTCCCGCCCGCGCAGCGCGGTGCTGGTCTTCCACAGGGTGCGGAGGAAGGCCGAAAGCGACCACGAGGCGGCACGGGCGTCCCGGCCGATCTTCAACACGTGCAGATAGAGGTCCCGGTTGGTGGAGAGCACCGGCCCCCCAGGCCCGTCGAGCCAGTAGGTCTGCCTGTGCGGGACCCCGCTCTCGAACGTCATGAGCTGGGCGAGAGCGGAGATCCTCGTCCCGTGGGAGGCCACCCGGACCCGGTTGCCGTTGTCGTCCTGCCGCATCAAGTCCCACATGCGGAGAAACCTACCGCCTCGATCGGTGGATCACCTTCACGTCGGTGAACCCCTCGAGCCCCCAGACGCCGTTCTCGGTACCGATCCCGCTCCACTTGCAGCCGCCGAAGGGCTGGTCGGGCTGAAGCGCGAGGTGGGTGTTGACCCAGGCGGTGCCGCATTCGAGCTGCTCGGCGACGTCGGCGGCCCGGTCGGTGTCGGTGCCCCACACCGAGCCGGACAGGCCGAAGTGCGATCCGTTGGCCTGCTCCACGACCTCCTCGACCGAGGTGTACCTCACCACCGGCAGGGCCGGGCCGAACTGCTCCTCGTCGACGATCCGGAATCCGTCGGCCAGGTCGGTGAGGATGGTGGGCTCGAAGAAGTAGCCGGGCCCGTCGATCGCGTGGCCGCCGGCCGCGGCCC
>JBDSTJ010000363.1:0-7957 GCA_039928335.1 Streptosporangiaceae bacterium
TATGACCAGGCCCGGAAACCGCCGGCCGGGCCGGCGGGAAAACCCCGGGTAAAGCTTGGGGCTGGGGCGGATCATCCTGCGGATCGGGTCGGACCGGGCCGGGCGGGGCTCTGGGAGCGTCGGGCCATGGGAGCAGAACTGCGGGCCCTGCGGGTGCGCATCAGGTCCATCAAGTCCACCGCGAAGATCACCAAGGCGCAGGAGCTGATCGCGGCCTCCAAGATCTCCAGGGCGCAGGCGCGGCGGGCCGCCTCGGTGCCCTACGCCCGGGGGATCACCAGCGCGGTCTCGGCCCTGATCAGCCACCATGTGGGCATCGACCACGCGCTGCTGAACCAGAAGCCGGACACCGCGCGGATCGCCGTCCTGCTGATCACCAGCGACCGGGGCTTCTGCGGCGGTTACAACAGCAACGTGCTGCGGCACGGGGAGCAGCTCGCTCGGCTCTTGCGCGACCAGGGCACGGAGGCCGTCTTCTATGTGACCGGGCGGCGCGGTGTGGAGTACTTCCAGTTCCGCGACAAGCCGATGGCCGGTCACTGGGACGGGTTCTCGGGGCATCCGACCTTCGCGGCGGCGGCGGAGATCGGGCAGACGCTGGTGGATGCCTTCGAGCAGCTCACCGCCGAGGGCGGGGTGGGTGAGGTGCACATCGTGTTCACCCGTTATGTCTCGTCCCTGAACCAGAGCATGACGGTCCGGCGGATCCTGCCGCTGGAGATCGAGGAGACGGCGATCACAGCGGCCGGGGAGCCGGCCGCCTCGTATGAGTTCGAGCCGTCGCCGGCCGAGGTGCTCGACTCGCTGATCACCCAGTACGTCCGGGGCCGGGTCTGGAACATGCTCCTGGAGTCGGCGGCGTCCGAGCACTCGGCGCGGCGGCAGGCGATGATGTCGGCCACCGACAACGCCCACGACCTGATCGACCGGCTGACCCGCAAGTCCAACGAGGCCAGGCAGGCCGAGGTCACCACCGAGCTCAACGAGATCGTCAGTGGGGCCAACGCGCTCACGGGCAGCGCCGCGGAGTAGCAACGGGTTTGGAAAAACCGGCAAAGTCCATGTAAAACGTCCTAACGCCTCAAAGGCGGCGTCTAGTGCGTTGGGGGACGGCATGGCTTCGGACGAAACCGGCGTGCCCGGTCTGGCTCGGGACGGCGCGGCGCTGACCGGGCGGGAGATGCGCGCGATGCGGGAGATCTCGCGGCAGATGACCGCCGCGGACCCCGGCTATGCCGAGCGCCTCAATACCCTGGGCGGCTACGAACACAGTCCGCTGGGGATGCCGTCCCGCTGGGCCGCCCTGCCCGTCGCGGTGATCGGCGTCCTGCTCGCCGTCGGGGTGCTCTTCACGACCGTCTTCCTGGACGGTCAGGGGCCCGAGGTCGACACCTCCGGCACCGTCGTCCAGCAGCACGGACGTTGATTTAAGGACAGGCCTCAAGGGAGGGTAATTCGGAAGCCAAGCCCGGTGCGGGGCTCGGCATGTCCTAGATCATCGGGGTGTTTCGCCTGCCCAGCGGCCGGGAACTCAGTCCGTGTCGCCCGAAATCTTCGGCGGCACAGGTTGGCTGTGTAGTCGGGGGGGCCATGGACGAGCCACGGTTTTCGGCAGGTCATAAAGCGCTGTCAGAGGTCGAGGGTGTGGTCGATGCCGCCGGGGAACCCGCGGCCGAGCCCGGCGGCGGGCGGCTCGGGCTGTCCTCCGCGGTCGCTCTGGTCGTCGGCAACATCGTCGGTACCGGCATCTTCCTGCTCCCGGCCTCTTTGGCAGCGATCGGCACCGTCAGCATCCTCGTTCTCGGGCTCGTGACGATCGGGGCCATCGCCCTGGCGATCGTGTTCGGCAGGCTCGGTAGCCGGGTTCCGGCCGGGGGTGGCCCCTACGCCTACGCACGGGACGCCTTCGGGGAGTTCGCCGGCTTCTGGGTCTCCTGGTCGTTCTGGCTGACCGCCTGGCTCGGCAACGCCGGTATCGCGTTCGCCTGGGTCGGCTACGTCAACTACTTCCTGCACTGGGACAGCACCCTGGGCAAGGTGCTGATCGGCATCGTCGGCCTCTGGATCCCGGCGCTGATCAACATGAGCGGCGTCAAGAACATCGGCGCGTTCCAGAACATCACCACCATCCTCAAGTTCGTCCCGCTGCTCTTCGTGGGGATCGTCGGTCTGTTCTTCGTCAAGGGCGGCAACTTCCCGACGTTCAACGCCTCGGGAGGCTCGCTCTGGAGCGCGATCTCGCTGGCGGCGGGCCTGATCCTTTTCGCCTTCTCCGGCATGGAGAGCGTGACGATCGTCGCCGAGCGGATCAAGGACCCGGTCCGCAACATCGGCAGGGCCAGCATCTACGGCGTCCTCGCCTGCGCCGCGATGTACCTGCTCGCCACCGTCGCGGTCTTCGGCACCGTCCCGTCCGGCCAGCTCGCGAACTCCGCGGCCCCGTTCGCCGACGCGATCAACAACATGTTCGGCGGCAGTATCTGGGGCGGGGTGATGGCCGCCTGCGCGATCGTCTCCGGCATCGGCGCACTGAACGGCTGGACCATGCTGGTCGCGGAGATGCCCCTGGCCGCGGCCAGGGACGGGATGTTCCCCCGGGTCTTCGCGAAGGTCTCCAGCCGGGGCGCTCCGATGACCGGCATCATCGTCGGCACCGCCCTGACCTCGCTGATGCTGATCTACGCCTACATCGGCTCGGAGAACGGCTTCAACACCATCCTGCTGCTGGCCTCCTTCACCACGGCCCTGCCCTACTTCTTCTCCGCGGCGGCGCAGCTGTTCTGGCTGGCCACCGGAGGGCGCCAGGTCAACGCTGGACGCATGATCAGGGACGTGAGCATCACCGGTCTCGCCCTCGTCTTCGGCGCCTGGATCGTCTACGGGGCGGGGGCCGACGCGGCGCTCTACGGAATGCTCATGATGCTCGTGGGGATCCCCGTCTACATCTGGGTGAAGGCCCAGCGCGGGGAGTACGGGCCCGGCGAGGGCAAGGTCAGCTCGACCGCCGCCAAGACTCTCATCTGACCAGAACCAAGGAGTGGTAAGACGATGACGTTCCACGTTGATTCCGAAGTCGGCCGCCTCAAGCAGGTCCTGCTGCACAAGCCGGAACTGGCGCTCAAGCGGCTCACGCCGTCCAACAAGGACGAGTTGCTGTTCGACGACGTGCTCTGGGTCGAGCGGGCGGTCGAGGAGCACGAGGAGTTCCAGCAGCTGCTGCGCGAGCGCGGCGTCAAGGTCCACATGCTGATCGACCTGCTGCGCGAGACGATCGGCATACCCGAGGCCAAGAAGCACATTCTCGACAGCATCATCGACGAGCGCTGGTTCGGCCCGCTGGCGACCGACGCCATCCGCAACGCGCTGGACGCGATGACCGACGCGGACCTCGCCCCGACAATGACCGGCGGCATCACCAAGCGGGAGATGCTCGAGCGGATCACCGAGCCGAAGTCGATCGCCTTCCACTCGATGGAGATGGACGCCTTCGTCCTGCCTCCGCTGCCCAACCACCTGTTCACCCGGGACACCTCCTGCTGGGTGTACGACGGCGTCTCGATCAACGCGATGCGCAAGAAGGCGCGGACCCGCGAGACCGTGAACTTCGAGGCGATCTACAAGTTCCACCCGATGTTCGCCGACGGTTACGACAGGCCGGAGACCGGCGGCTTCAACGTCTGGAACTACGGTTCGCCGATGGCCCCGGCGACCATCGAGGGCGGCGACGTCCTGGTGATCGGCAACGGCGCGGTGCTGGTCGGGATGAGCGAGCGCACCCAGCCGCAGGCCGTGGAGATGCTCGCCCAGCGCCTGTTCAGGGCCGGCTCCGCACAGAAGATCGTTGCGCTGAACATGCCGAAGGCCCGCGCGTTCATGCACCTCGACACGGTGATGACCAACATCGACCGCGGTGTCTTCACCAAGTACGCCGGCATGGGGATGCTCACCTCCTACACGATCGAGCCCGGCGACAACGACAAGGAGCTCAAGGTCACCGACCACGCTCCCGAGGACATGCACCGGGCCATCGGCCAGGCCCTCGGCCTGGACGACGTCAAGATCCTCACGGCCACTCAGGACGTCATGGCCGCCGAGCGTGAGCAGTGGGACGACGGCTGCAACGTGCTCGCCCTGGAGCCGGGCGTCGTGGTCGCCTACGAGCGCAACACGACCTCCAACAACCATCTGCGTAAGAACGGCATTGAGGTGCTGACCATCCGGGGCAGTGAGCTCGGCCGGGGCCGCGGCGGACCGCGCTGCATGAGCTGCCCGATCGAACGCGAAGCCTGAGACGTTTACAGAGATTCGGGGGAATCGGAATGGCGTTCAACCTCAAGGGCCGCAGCTTCCTGCGCGAACTGGACTTCACGCCCAAGGAGTGGAAGTACCTGCTGGACCTGGCGGTCGAGCTCAAGGCGGCCAAGTACGCGGGCACCGAGAAGCAGCGGCTGGTCGGCAAGAACATCGCACTGATCTTCGAGAAGACCTCGACCCGGACCCGGTGTGCGTTCGAGGTCGGCGCGCACGACCAGGGTGCGCACCTGACCTACCTCGACCCGAGCGGGTCGCAGATCGGGCACAAGGAGTCGATGAAGGACACCGCCCGGGTGCTGGGCCGGATGTTCGACGGCATCGAGTACCGGGGTTCGACGCAGCGGCTCGTCGAGCAGCTCGCCGAGTACTCCGGCGTGCCGGTCTGGAACGGGCTCACCGACGAGTGGCACCCGACCCAGATGCTCGCCGACCAGCTCACGATGACCGAGCACAGCGACAAGCCGCTGAGCCAGATCAAGTTCGCCTACGTCGGTGACGCCCGCAACAACATGGGCCACTCCTACATCGTCGCGGGCGCGCTGATGGGACAGGACGTGCGGATCGTCGGCCCCCGGAGCCTGTGGCCCGAGGAGGACGCCGTGGTCAAGCCGGCCCGGGAGATCGCGGCCAGGACCGGCGCGACCATCACGATCACCGACGACATCGCGGCGGGCGTCAAGGACTGCGACTTCATCCTGACCGACGTGTGGGTCTCGATGGGCGAGCCCAAGGAGGTCTGGGACGAGCGCATCAAGCTCCTCAAGGACTTCCAGGTCAACAAGAAGCTGCTGCGCCTGACCGGCAACCGGAACGTCAAGTTCATGCACTGTCTGCCGTCCTTCCACAACCGCGACACCGTGGTCGGCGAGGACATCTACGAGAAGACCGGGATGGAGGCGCTCGAGGTCACCGAGGAGGTCTTCGAGTCCGACCACTCGATCGTTTTCGACCAGGCCGAGAACAGGCTGCACACCATCAAGGCGATCATGGTCGCCACGCTGGGGTCCTGATGCGCGTGGTCGTGGCCCTGGGCGGCAACGCCCTGCTGGAACGGGGCCAGAAACCCGACGCGGAGACCCAGCGGGCCAACGTGGCGACAGCCGTGAAGTCGCTGGCCCCGCTGGCCGAGCGGCACGAGCTGATCATCACGCACGGGAACGGCCCGCAGGTCGGGGTGCTGGCGCTGCAGAGCGTCAACGACCCGACGCTGAGCAAGCCCTATCCGCTGGACACCCTGGGCGCGATGACCCAGGGCATGATCGGCTACTGGATGCTGCAGGCGCTGCAGAACGCGCTGCCCGGCCGCCAGGTGGTCTCGCTGGTCAACCAGACCCTGGTCTCGGCGGTCGACCCGGCCTTCGGCGACCCGACCAAGTACGTCGGCGAGGTCTACAGCGAGGCCGACGCCGGGAAACTGGCCAGGGCCAATGGCTGGACGGTCAAGCCCGATGGCGAGTTCTGGCGGCGGGTCGTCCCGTCGCCGGCGCCGCAGCGGGTGGTGGAGATCCGGCTGATCCGGATGCTGCTGCGCAACCAGGCCGTCGTGGTCTGCGCGGGCGGTGGCGGCATCCCGGTCATCCGCGGCTCGGGCGGCCAGATCGAGGGCGTCGAGGCGGTCATCGACAAGGACCTGACCGGCGCGATGCTCGCCGAGTCGCTCGACGCCGACGCCTACCTGATCCTCACCGACGTCCCGCAGGTCATGCGGCACTTCGGTACGCCGCAGGCCGAGGCGATCCACGACACGACGCCGCATGAACTGCGGGCCGAGCACTTCCCGGCCGGCTCGATGGGGCCCAAGGTCGAGGCAGTCTGCGGGTTCGTGGAGCGCACCGGTGACATGGCGGCCATCGGCCGCCTGGATGAGTGCGAGCAGATCCTGGCCGGCCAGGCGGGCACCATCATCACGCCCAACGCGACCTGGCCCCTGGCCAGCACGCTGTAGGCGCACGTTCGCCGGCGGAGGCGTTGCTGAGGATGTGCGCGCCCTCGCCGGTCACCACCTCTCCCGGGGTCCGGTCCGACTCCTACGACCAGAAACGGGGTTCAGCATCGTGGCGGGGACATTCGTGCACAGCCTGTTCCGCACCAAACCGGTCGACGAACTCGTCCGGGAGGTCACGGACGGGGAGGGCGGGCTCAAACGCTCGATGACCCTGCTGCAGTTGACGTTCTTCAGCGTCGGCGCGACCCTGGGCACCGGCATCTTCGTGGTGATGGGCCAGGCCACGCCGCTGGCGGGCCCGGCGGTGGTCCTGGCGTTCGCGCTTGCTGCCGTCACCGCGCTGTTCTCGGCTCTGTCCTACGCCGAGCTGGCCGGGACGATCCCGGTGTCCGGCTCGTCCTACTCCTACACCTACGCGACGATGGGCGAACTGGTCGCCTGGCTGTGCGGCTGGTGCCTGATGCTGGAGTACGGCGTCTCGGTGTCGGCGGTCGCCGTCGGCTGGGCCCAGTACCTCAACGACTTCCTGGACAAGTCCTTCGGGTTCCAGATTCCCCAGGCCTGGTCACAGGCCCCCGACAAGGGCGGGATCGTCAACCTGTCGGCGGTCTTCATCGTCGCGGCCGTCACGTTCCTGCTGCTCAAGGGGACCTCGGAGAGCGCGAAGATCAACACGATGATGGTGTTCTTCAAGATCGGGCTATTGGTGTTCTTCTGCGTGGTGGCCTTCACCGGGTTCCAGTCGGGCAACCTCAGGCCGTTCATGCCCCTGGGGTTCGCGGGGGTGAGCGCGGCCGGCTCGCAGGTCTTCTTCTCCTATATCGGCTTCGACGCCGCCTCCACGGCCGGTGAGGAGGCCAAGAACCCCAAACGGGACCTGCCTCTGGCGATCATCTTCTCGCTGGTCATCGTCACCGTGATCTACGTGGCGGTCGCCCTGGCCGCGGTCGGCGCGATGCCCTGGCAGGACATGACCAGTGACACCGAGGCGTCCCTGTCTGCGGTGCTCGAGGACGCCACCGGGCAGAGCTGGCCGTCGATCCTGCTGTCGGCCGGGGCGGTCATCGCGATCACGAGCGTGGTGCTGACCGTGCTGTACGGCCAGACCCGCATCCTGTTCGCGATGTCCCGGGACGGGCTGATCCCCGGGGTCTTCCAGAAGGTCAACCCGCGCACCTCCGTGCCGGTCGCCAACACGGTGCTCGTCGGGTCGTTCGTGGCGCTGCTCGCCGCGCTGATCCCGCTCGACCACCTGACCGACGCGACCAGCATCGGCACCCTGTTCGCCTTCGCCCTGGTCAACCTGGGTGTGATCGTGCTGCGCCGGACCAAGCCCGATCTCAAGCGCAGCTTCCGGACTCCGTTCTACCCGCTGACCCCGATCCTCGGGGTCTTCTTCTGCCTGTACGTCATGAAGGGCCTGCGCGGGGTCACCTGGCTGGTGTTCCTGATCTGGACCCTGGCCGGGCTCGCCTTCTACTTCGGTTACGGCCGGCGACACTCCCGGCTGGCCCGGCAAGACAAGGAGCTGGCGCTGTGACCGGACGACGGATCCTCCTCGGCTTCGAGCCGGACCGCCGGGGCGCGGACGCCCTCGCCCTGGCCGCCGCGGTCGCCCGGCACACCGGCGGGGACCTGCTGGTCGGTCAGATCAGGACGCCTGCCTGGCAGGTGCCCGGTCCCGGCAACGTGGACGCG
>JBDSTJ010000364.1:0-4716 GCA_039928335.1 Streptosporangiaceae bacterium
AGGCGATGAACGCCGTGGACTACGCAGCGCAGAAGGCCACGACCCGGCTCAGGGGCGTCATGGCCGTGCACTATCCCGGTGACTACGGCGACGACGCCGCCGTCGGGGCACGGGTGGCGGCCAAGGCGCACAATCTGCCCTTCAAGGACGTGTCCACCCCGCAGGGCGTGGAGGCGCAGGGCCCGGCCATCGAGCAGATCCTCAAGGTCAAGCCGGGCGTCGTCGTCCTGGCGACCAGTCCGTCCGAGGTCGCCGCGATCGTCACCCAGACCCTCCGCAGGGGCTTCAGGGGCTCGTTCGTCGGATCCAGCCCGACCTGGAGCGAGGCCCTCGCGGCCAGCCCGGTCGGCAAGCTGCTCGAAAAGCGGTTCCTGCAGACCGGCCCGTGGCGCCCGTTCGCCACCGACTCACCCGGGCACGCCGCGATGCGGGCCGCGCTCGGCAGCGTGGTCCCGTCCGACAACTACGTCGCCGGCTGGGCGTTCTCCTATCCGCTCAAGGCCGCGCTGGACAAGAGCGCCGCCTCCGGTCAGATCACCCGGTCGTCCCTGTTCGACGCGGCGCGGCAGCTCACGTCCGTGGACTATGAGGGCATCCTCCCGCCCAAGGCGGGCAACTTCGCCGGTGACGCCAACGCCCACGCGTTCCGGGAGACCGTGATCAGTCGGCCCGACGACAGCCAGATCTCGGGCATCCGGGTCCTGGAGGACTTCTTCGCCGGCGCGACGGCCCGCTCCTACTCCCTGAGGCAGCCCTGCTTCAAGGAGTAGGAGCGAGGGGAATCAGACCTCGACGATCTCCTCGATCCGCTTGAGCTGGTGCCGGGCCATCGCGAGGTTGGCTCGGCCCCGGTCCAGCGCCAGGTAGAGAAAGAGGCCCTGGCCGCCGCGGCCGGCCAGCGGTCGGATGAGGTGGTACTGCTTCGCGAGGGTGATCAGGATGTCCTCGATCGAGTCCTTGAGGCCGAGCTGCTCGATGGTGCGCATCTTGGCCCGGACGACCTCGGTGTTGCCGGCCGAGGCGACCTGCAGGTCCAGGGCCTTGGTACTGCCCAGGACACCGAGCGCCATCCCGCTGCCGTAGTCCACGATGGCCGCGCCGATCGCGCCGTCGATCGTCATCATCTCTTTGAGCGTCTGGTCGGGGTTGGACATGTCACTTCCTCATTTCGGGGGCGGGCTGCCAGGACCGGCAGGTGCACGGCGATGGCTCTGGCGGCGGGGCGGGCCTCGAGGTGAAGCCGCCCGAGGCTGACTTCGGGACCGGCCAGGACGGCCAGTGCGGCGTGGGGGCCCGCGGCATAGATGGCCACATGGCCGCCGATGCTGCGGATGACGACCTCCTCGAGGTCGCCCTCGTGGACGGTGCGGGCCACCCGGTCGCTCAGCGAGAGCTCGGTGGCGGTCAGGGCGGCCATGCCGTCGGGTTCGAGGCCGGGCGGCAGGTCGCAGGCGATGAGGAAGCCGTCGCTGGTGGCGACGAGGCAGCCGGTCACGAACGGGACCCGGCCGCGGAGGGTGTGCAGTTCGTGCAGGACCTGCTCGGTGTTCATTCCAGCTCCCTCAGCGCGTCTTGCAGCCTGCCGAGCAGGCTGACGTCGACCGGGGCCCATGTGGGCTGGTCGGTGGCGGGTGTGGCGGTGTGTACGGTCCGCCGGGCCGCGCCGCCGACCCGGCGGCGCGGGACCCGGGCGCCCTTGGGGGCCGCGGGTGCCTGGAGGAGTTCGGAGGCGACCAGGCCCCGTACCGCCAGGATGCAGCCGAACCGGGTGCGGCCCAGCAGGCGGGCCAGGCCGGGCGGGGTCAGCCGGTCGTCGGCGTTGAGGAGGAGTTCGGTCTGTAGTCCGGTGAGGATCACGCGCTGGCGGTGCAGGCGGCGGACGGGCAGGACCGGCGCGTCGTCGGCGAGCGGGGACGGCCAGGCCGCGTCCAGGCGCTCGCGGCAGCGGCGTACCTCGTGGAAGAGGGTGTCGGGACCGGCGGAGTTGAGCGGGCCGAGCCAGTGCGGGTCGGTCGGGGTGAAGGCCGGCTCGGCCGGGGACGACGACAGGACGAACACGGCGTCGAACAGCGCGACCAGACCGTACATCTGGAGTTCGGCCCGGCTCAGCCGGGCGGGGGTGGGCTGGTCGGCGGTGGCACCCTTGTCCCTGACCCGCTGCCAGGCGGGCGCGGTCAGCCGGCCCGAAGCAGTCAGCAGGGTGCCGAGGTCGGGCGCGTGGGCGCTCTCGGCGTGGGTGACCGCGCCGTCGATCAGGTGGAGCGCGCCGTCGTCGCCGAGCCGGAGGGTGCCGGTGGCGTGTTCGCCGGCCAGTCGCCGCAGTTCCGCGCGCAGTCGCCTCATACCGTGGCCAGGCCGCGGACCACGGCGCGCAGCTGGTGCCGGGCCAGCGCGAGATTGCCGCGATTGCGGTCCAGCCGCAGATGAAGGCAGAGCCGGGTGTCCAGGGTGGTGCCGACCAGCACGAGCAGGTGGTAGCCGGCGGTGCCGGAGACGGTGATCTCCTCGATGTCGTCGCCGGTCCAGGCCGAGGCGAGGGAGGGGCTGGCGAGGACGGCGCGGATCAGGTCGGCGGTGCCGGCCGCGTCCACGGCCGCGTCGGACAGGTCGTCCGCGCCGAGGGCGGCGACGGGGAACCCGTTGGCATAGTCGACCAGGGTCACACCCTGGGCTCCGGGAATCGCCATGGCCTGGGCGAGACACTCGTCGATGGCCGTCATGGAAGAGCAGGCTATGGACATTTCACTTAGAGAATTAGGAATTAGCTATAAGCGTTATTAGATACTAATCGGTACTTTTCAACCGCATGACAAAGCGTGCGCCCCAGCCGTCAGGACTGTCCTCCACCCGAAGGGTGCCCCGGTGCGCGATGGCGATCTCCTGGGCGATGGCCAGGCCCAGGCCGGTCCCGCCCTTGTCCCGTTTCCGGCTCTCCGACAGCCGGACGAACCGCTGGAAGATCCGCCGGCGATCTGCCGGATCGATGCCTGCCCCGTCGTCGATCACCTCGACCACGGCCTCGTCCCGCTCCCAGGCCACCGACAACCGGATCCGGGATGCGCCGTGCCGGGCGGCGTTGTCCAGCAGGTTGGCGATCACGCGCCGCAGCGACTCCCGGTCGCCCAGCACGACCACGTCGGGGGTGAGCTCGAGGTCCACCGGCAGCCGCCGGGGCCGGGCGGCCTCCTCGGCGGCGACCTCCGCGAGGTCCACCGGCCGGCCCTTGCGCGGGGGGCCCGTCGAGGAGTCCAGCCGGGCCAGCCGGAGCAGGTCAGTCATGATCCGGGACAGCCGTTCGGCGTCTGCCAGCGCCCCTGCGGCGAGCGAAGGCCAGTCCTCGTGCTCCGGGTCGGCCACCGCCACGTCCAGCCGGGTCAGCAGGCCGGTCAGCGGGCTGCGCAACTCGTGCGAGGCGTCGGAGACGAACTTCCGCTGCCGGTCGACGAACAGTTCGAGCCGGTCGAGGGTGGCGTTGACCGCGGTGGCGAGCCGGGAGATCTCGTCCTCTGAGGCCGGCACGGTCACCCGCTGGGACAGCGCCCGGCCGTTGATCGCCGCGAGCTCGTCGCCGATCACCGCCACCGGCCGCAAAGCCCGCCCGACCGACCACCAGATGATCAATCCGAGCAGCAGGACCAACGGTGGTACCAGGCCGATGACCAACCGACGCAACGCGGCCTCAGCGGCGGCGTCGTCGGTGATCGGTGTGACGGCGAACACATCCACGGGTCCCCAGCGCGAGGGTGTCCGGACCTTGATCATGTAGAAGTCACCGCCGTTGCCCGGCAGGGTCACCACCGAGCCGGTCGGACGCGTGGTCGGTGGGGCCTCGTGGGAGATCTGGAGGATCGGCGGGACGCCGACCAGGGCGGGACTGGCCGCCAGGACGTTGTTCGAGGTATCGACCACCTGCAGCATGAAATAGCCCGGCACGGAGATGGGCAACGGCTTCGTCAAGGTGCCGGCTTCGACCTGCCTGACGACGCTTTGCAGCGCGGTGAGACCCTGGGAGTGCACGCTATCGTTCGCGGTGGCGTGCATGATCAGATTGAAACCGAGCATGCAGCCTGCCATCAGGACCGCCCCGGTGGCGGTCGCGACCAGACTGACCTTGGTCCGGACCGACAGGCGGGCCCGGGACCAGCGATGTCCGGCCACAGTCCTCCTCCCGCCTTTTCACCACCGGGGGGAGGTCACTGTTCTTCCTAACCGCAAGATCAAATTCGAAACATACTCTCCGAATTGGCGGGTACGGGACCGCACTTACCCAGAGGAAGGCAACGATATGAATCTTGAGGAAGCCACCCGTCAGCTTCAGCAGGCCATGCACGACGCCCAGGTGGCCTTCGACTGCGTGGGCATCGGCGAGATAGAACGGGCCCACACCCACGTGATCACTGCGCGGGCGTCCCTCGACTCGTCCGAGCTCATGCTCAGGCAGGCGTTGCAGGACATGAGCCCGGAAGAGGCCGCCCGCAAGGGTGAAGAGGCCGTCGTCGCGCTCGAGGGCGAATGAACCTGGAATTCGTGCCCGTCGGCGTGGAAGAGGAGTTCCACGTCGTCGACCTCGAAACCCGGAGGCTCACACCCCGAGCCGACGGGCTGCTCAGCCTCTTGGCCCCGGAACGTTTCTACAGCGAGCTCCAGCGCTCGGTCGTGGAGACCAACAGCAGGCCCTTCGTCCGGCTGCCGGACCTGATCGAGGACCTCGCCGCG
>JBDSTJ010000365.1:0-7060 GCA_039928335.1 Streptosporangiaceae bacterium
CTTAGCTTCCCAAAGCGCGACGGGTGGTCAGGGTGTCGGGGTGTTCGGGGCCGAGCACGCGTCCTTCGGTGGGAAGGAGTTCGCGGTAGAGGCGTTCGGCTTCTGCGTGATCGCCCTGCCCGGCTACCGCCCGGGCGATCGCGTACCGGATGTTCAGGGTGCTGGGGTGTTCGGAGCCCAGCACGCGTTCTCGGGTGGGGAGGAGTTCGCGGTAGAGGCGTTCGGCTTCTGCGTGATCGCCCTGCCCGGCTATCGCCCGGGCGATCTCGTACCGGGTGGTCAGGGTGTCGGGGTGTTCGGGGCCGAGCACGCGTTCTTCGATGGGGAGGAGTTCGCGGTAGAGGCGTTCGGCTTCTGCGTGATCGCCAAGGAAGTAGTAAGCGCCTGCTTGTCGATCGATCAAGAAAAGGATCTCGGGATTCTCTGCACCGAGTCGTTGGGTGTGCTGGCGTGCGGTTTCGGCTACTTTGAGCGATGCGGGGTAGGAGCCTGCCCAGAGTAGCGCCATGGCCCCGTCGGCTGCGGTTCCTGCCAGGGCGGCGAGGTCTTCCAAGCCGAGGTGGGATGAGGCTTGGGTGAGGAGTTCTTCGAGATGGGGAAGCCAGACGATCCACACAGCCCAATCGGCTGCTCTCACGTTTTGGAGGTCGTTTGTGGCCTGGGCCAGGACGTCCACGGCCACACCGGCGATTGTCGGTGCGGTGCCTCGGGCCAGGTGCCGGGAGCGGATGGTCTCAGCCACCAACGGATGCACCATCACGCCACTTGTCCCGGCATGGGCCGGCCCTGGTGGAGGGGAAGGCAGACGGGTCTCGATCAGCCCGGCCGACAGCAGCGCCTGCAATCCCGGTGCCACCGCGGCCGCGCCGGTATCACCGCAGACCCGACCCAGGACCTCGTGATCCAAGCCCTGAGTGGGTACCGGTATAGGAGCGGCGAACCAGGCCAGCACATCAAGGAGGTTCCTGGCCTGGGGGAACCCCGACCGGTCGAGCTGATCCAGTGACAGGTCCCAGGTGCTGGTGACAACATCCCGATCTGACGGCGTCCCACTGTAAGTGCCAGCCGCGAACTCTTCCTCCCAGGCCTGTTGGTAGGCAGTAAAAGTCCGCAGTCGCGCGAACGGCATGGCCAGGTGAGACCCCGCATGATGCAGCGCCAGCGCCAGCCCGCCCAACCGGCCCGACAGCGACTCGGCCTCAGACTGGGTCCCGGCCTGGGGAGCAAGGTCCCGCAGGACCAGACCTCCGTCGGCATCGGTCAACCACCCGACCGGGTGCAACTCCACCGCACGACCCCAATGCGAGGGATCACTGTCGCGGGTCGTGACCAGCACCAGACCCGACCGGGAACCACGCACCCACCCGTTCCCATCCCGCAGAACCCGACCCGTCACCGCCAACGCCTCCACATCATCGGCGTTGTCGATCACCAGCAACCAGCCCGGATCAGCCTCCAACAACGGCCACAACACATCACACGCCGGCACCGCACCCGCCCGAGCCCCCTGCACCAGACCGGCATCAGCCCCCAACGACTCCGCCAAAAGCAGCATCCCCGCCGACAACGACGCCCCGTCCACCGCCGACACCCACCACACCCGCCGACCCTGCGTCACCGCGACATCAGCCACCCGCAACGCCACCATCGACTTCCCCGTACCGCCCAGCCCCGAGAGCACATGAGCCAGTCCGTCCGGTTCGGCCAGCAACTGCGTCAACCGGTCCAGCACCCGGTCCCGGCCCCGCACCCGACCGGGAAGCCGCCCCAGCGGAGGCCACAACACACCCCGACCCCCCGGACCAGCCACAGACCCGTGCACGTGAAGATCCCGGCCCGCCGTGTAGGCATCCCGCCGCGCCTGCACATCCTGATCCCGATCACGGCCGCCGGGCTCCCGGTCGCTTGCCGACACCGTGTCACTCCCGCTCGTCGGCCCGGCCCTCTGCATGCTGCTGCACCGTCAGGTCACGGCCTGCGGTGTAGGCGTCCCGGCCTGCCCGCACGGTCTGTTTCACCGAACCCGCCGGAGCCATCTCCCGGCCCCAACCGGCCAGCTCGTCCCGGAACGTCTCGTCCTGGCGCGCGTACCAAACCAGCGCCGCCGCCAACTCCCTCACCCTGTCCTCATTGCCCGGCTCCTCCAATGCCCGATCGAGGGCATCCTCCGAGCGAGGATCGCCGCCGAATGCCACCCGGATCCGCTCACGAACACGGCCGACCATGCCCAACGCGGCGCTCTCGCTCATTCCCGATACCGCACCTGTCGCAGCGATCAACGCCACCGCAGAAGAAACCACCTCAACGTCCACACCGAACACCTCCAGCACAAAACCCGGTATCCCAGACGAAACCCTAGAACGGCACCCGCACCCGAACTCAAGATTTCGCCAGATCCAACACACCTCAGATGCCGACATGCCCCGACCCGTTCAACCTCCTCCATAAACGGGCCCGCCGACGGCACCGCAGAATCCGACCGGAAACCATCGGACGCTCTGCCGCCTGGGCCGCCGAGAGCGAACGGTCGGCCGCAGTCCACGCGAGTTCCGTCTCGCCGACGCGGTTGAGGATCATCGTTGTCGACTGGTAGACCAGCGCCCGCAGGGTCTGGGCCGCTCGACGGTCACCGCCTCTGCGGGGCTGGCTCGCGATCTCCGCAGCCTTGATCAGCCCAGGGAGGAGCCGCCCCGCCTCGTCGTAACGGGTGCCCTGGTAGAGACGGTTCACCCGCCGCAGTTCGTGACCGAGCCAGGTGAGCCGGGGCCGCTCGCGTCCGGCAGGTTCGGTCAGGGTCTCGTAACGGAGCATCGCATCGCGGACCGCCGCAGCCGCCTCGAACTTGGACACTTCGCGATCCGCCTCGTCCGCTGTGAGCTGGCTGATCTCCAGGTCGAGGATCTCCGCCAGACGTACGAGGACCGAATGGCTGTCGATGCCGCGAAGGCCGCGCTCCACCTGGCTCAACCAGCTCTCGGACCGGCCGACCAGGTTCGCGACCACCACCTGTGGCAGGCCGCGCCGCCGTCGTTGCCGAGCGATCCGCTGCCCGATCTCCGTGCGCATGTCCAAGGCTGCGATCCTCTCCGCCGGAGTCAACCGGCGAGGATGGTGTGCAACTCCGTGAGTATGTCTTCCCAGGGTGGCATGCGGGCATGCGGAGGCGCAGCGGGATCAAAGAGCACCCGCACACCCATGCAGCGCAGCAGATCGAGGTTCCGGGGAAAGGCCACGTGCCGCGCCAGTTCGGCCTTGAGGAGCGGCACGGCGAGGATGGGCACGCCAGCGCCGGTCAACTCGCACAGCGTTCCGGCAGCGAAGGTGTCGGTGATCCCCGAAGCCCACTTGTTGATCGTGTTGAAGGTCGCAGGAGCGACCACCACCGCGTCTGCGGCGGGCAGCGTCTTGGGCTCCCAGGGCATGCGGAACTCGCTGCGCACCGGCTCACCGGTCAGCGAGGCGAGCCGGTCGACGTCGACGAAGCGCCGCCCGGAGGGCGAGGTGATCACGAAGACCCGCCAGCCCGACGACTGCGCACGCTCGACCAGGATCTGTACGTCGGATGCCGCCGGTGCGGCGCACACCACGACGTACAGGACCTTGCTCAAGATCAGCCAGCCGGAGCGACGCCGATCGGGCAGGACATGCCAGTCCCGCCCAGGCCGCAGTAGCCGCCGGGGTTCTTGGCGAGGTACTGCTGGTGGTAGTCCTCGGCGAAGTAGAAATCGCCCGCCTGGACGATCTCGGTGGTGATGCCGCCCAGGCCGCCACCGGTGAGAACGGCCTGGTAGGCCTTGCGGGAGGCCTCGGCGGCGACCTTCTGGTCGTCGGTCCGGTAGTAGATCCCCGAGCGGTACTGGGTGCCGACGTCGTTGCCCTGGCGCATGCCCTGGGTGGGATCGTGCGACTCCCAGAAGACCTTGAGGAGTTTCTCGTAGGACACCTGGGCGGGGTCGTAGATCACTCGTACGACCTCGTTGTGGCCGGTGCGGCCGCTGCAGACCTCTTCGTAGGAGGGGTTGGGGGTGTAGCCGGCGGTGTAGCCGACCGCGGTCGACAGGACCCCGGGGGTCTCCCAGAACTTGCGCTCCGCCCCCCAGAAGCAGCCCAGCCCGAACTCGGCCGTCTCCGCTCCGGGCGGGTAGGGCGGCGCCAGGGGGCCGTCCAGGACATAGTGCCGTGGCGGTACCGGCATCGGGTGGTCGCGGCCCGGGAGAGCCTTCTCCGGGGCCACCATCTCAGTCTTCGCGAATCCGAACACACAGCCAGACTAACCCGCTCCGGCCACTTCGGTCTCCGCACGTAAGGGCTTCGTAGGAACTCCGAGCAAGGAGTGTGATGGAGTTGACTCCTTACAGCCTTGGTAGCCTGACCGGCATGGAGAAGCGTCGTGGGCTGCTGTACGGATTCGCCGCGTACGGTCTGTGGGGCGTCTTCCCGCTGTACTTCCCGCTTCTGAAGCCCGCCGGCACGGGCGAGATCCTCGCGCAGCGGATCATCTGGACCCTGGCCACGGTCGGGCTGCTCCTGACGATCAGGCGACGGTGGAGCTGGCTGCCGACGATGACCCGGCGGCAGCTCGGGCTGCTGACGGTGGCCGCCGTGGTGATCGCGGTCAACTGGTCCCTGTACATCTACGCGGTCAACAGCGGCCAGACCATCGAGGCCGCACTCGGCTACTTCATCAACCCGCTGGTCACGGTCATGCTCGGGGTGATCATTCTCCGGGAGCGGCTGCGCCGGTGGCAGTGGGTCGCCCTGGGCATCGGCGGGCTCTCGGTACTGGTGCTCACCGCCGACTATGGCCGGCCGCCGTGGATCTCACTGATCCTGGCCTGCTCGTTCGGGACGTACGGGCTGATGAAGAAGTCTGCGGCCATGCCCTCGGCCGAGAGCCTCACGATCGAGGCGGCCGTCCTGTTCGTCCCGGCCGTGAGCCTGGCCCTGTGGTTGCAGGGCGACGGCACCGCGGCCTTCGGACACCAGGGTGCGGTCAACGTCGTCCTGATGCTCACCCTGGGCCTGGTCACGGCCGTGCCGCTGATGCTGTTCAACGGGGCTGCGCAGCGGCTGCCGCTCAGCACGATCGGCCTGCTCCAGTACACCGCCCCGGTCCTGCAGTTCTCGGTCGGCCTGTTCGTCCAGCACGAGGTCATGCCGCCCAGCCGCTGGGCCGGATTCACCCTGGTCTGGCTGGCGCTGGCCATCCTCACCTGGGATGCCCTCCGCACCGCCCGAACCACCCGGACCCTGCGCCTGAGCGCCGAGGCCCGGCAGCCCGCCTAGTCGGTCAGGCCGTACGGGAGACGACGTAGTCGCACAGGCCCTCAAGGGCCGCGCGGGCGTGGATGTCGGGGAGAGTGAGGAGCTCGCTGCGGGCGTCCTCGGCCCACTGGCGGGTGTCGGCGCGGGCACGGGCCATCGCCGGGTGGGCGCGCAGCAGGACCAGGGCCTCGGCGTGCTCGTCGTCGTCGGTGATCGGCGAGCTCAGCAGGGCCTTGAGTCGGTCGTCGCCGGCGTCGTCGGAGGCCAGGACGTGCAGCATGGGGAGGGTCTTGATGCCCTCGCGCAGGTCCGTGCCGGGAGTCTTGCCGGACTGGAACGACTCCGAGGCGATGTCGAGGATGTCGTCGGACAGTTGGAAGGCCACGCCGATCTTCTCGCAGGCCGAGGTCAGGGTGTCCACGACATGGGTGGGCGCGCCCGCCATGAGCGCGCCGAACTGCCCGGACGTGGCGATCAGGGAGGCGGTCTTGTCGGCGACCACCTGCAGGTAGTGCTTGAGCGCGTCGCCGTCGGCAGGCGGGCCGACGGTCTCCTGGATCTGGCCGCGGACCAGGCGGGCGAAGGTGCGGGCCTGGGTGCGGACCGCGACCGGGCCGAGGTCGGCGAGCAGGTCGGAGGCGCGGGCGAACAGGTAGTCGCCGGTGAGGATCGCGACGGTGTTGGTCCACCGGGAGTTGGCCGAGGCCTGGCCCCTGCGGAGCGGGGCCTCATCCATGACGTCGTCGTGGTAGAGCGTGGCCAGGTGGGTCAGCTCCACGACCACCGCCGAGGGGATGACTCCGGAAGCTGACGGGTCGCCGAACTGGGCGGCAAGCAGGACCAGCATCGGCCGGAACCGCTTGCCGCCCGCCTGCATGAGATGGTGCGAGGCCTCGGTCAGCAGCGAGTCGTCACTGTGCGCGACCTCGAGCAGCAGGGACTCGACATCGGCGAGTCCCTGCTGCATCTGCGTGGCCAGCGCGTCGTCCACTCGCAGACCGAACGGAACGTCAGCACTCACTACGCAGGACCTTTCTAACGGACGAAGAGCTGACTCGCGGCTTGACCCGCGAGGTGCAGCAGCGGTTGGGGGAACACCCCGAGTACCACAGTAGCCGCAAGTCCCAGGGTCACCGCCGTCGCGGTGGCCGGGTTGACCACCACCGACGGGCCGTCAGGTTCGGGGTCGCTGAAGAACATGACCACGATCACCCGGACGTAGAAGAACGCCGCCACCGCCGAGGTGACCACACCGACGATCACCAGTGGAGTCGCCCCACCGTCGATGGCCGCCTTGAACACCGCGAACTTGCCGGTGAAGCCGCTCGTGAGCGGGATCCCGGCGAAGGCCAGCAGGAAGAAGGCGAAGATGCCCGCGACCAGCGGGGATCTCTTGCCGAGCCCCGCCCAGCGGGACAGGTGACCCGCCTCGCCGCCGGTGTCCCGGACCATCGTGATGACCGCGAACGCACCGACCGTGGTCGCACCGTAGGCCGCCAGATAGAACAGGACCGCCGACAGGCCCGACTCGGAGGTCGCGATCACACCGGTGAGCAGGAAGCCCGCGTGCGCGATCGAGGAGTAGGCGAGCATCCGCTTGATGTCCGTCTGGGTGATCGCCACGACCGCCCCGACGACCATCGTGATAATCGCCACAGCCCACATCATGGGCCGCCAGTCCCAGCGCATGTTCTCGAAGGCCACGTAGAACACCCGGAGTGTCGCGCCGACCGCGGCGACCAGGGTCCCCGAGGCCATCAGCGCGGTGATCGGGGTCGGCGCGCCCTGGTAGACG
>JBDSTJ010000366.1:0-11213 GCA_039928335.1 Streptosporangiaceae bacterium
CCACTCGCGCGGCACCGCGTAGGTGTGCGCGGCGGGCGGCATCCTCTGGTGGAAGGCGGTGTCGAACACCGCGACGTGCGGCAGCCCCGGGAAGATCTCGCGGGCGACCCGGATCCCGGTCAGGTTCGCGGGGTTGTGCAACGGAGCGAGCGGGCTGAGCTCCTCGACGGCCTGTACCACCTCGTCGTCGATCAGCACCGGCTCGGCGTAGCGACTGCCTCCGTGCACGACCCGGTGGCCGACCGCGACGATCCCGTCGAGGGCCGGGCCCGCCTCCTCGAAGGCGGTCAGCACGGCCCGGAGCGCGGCGGCGTGGTCGGCGTACCGCTCGTCTCGGGTGTGGGCGGCGCCGCCGAACCGGTGGGTGAGGCGGGAGACGTCCTCGCCGATCCGCTCGGCCAGGCCGGAGGCGAGCGGCCGCTGGGCGTCCATGTCGAGGAGCTGGTACTTCAGGGACGACGAGCCGCAGTTCAGAACGAGGACGTGCACTATTCTCCCTGGGCCTGGATGGCGGTGATCGCGACGGTGTTGACGATGTCCTGCACGGTCGCGCCGCGCGAGAGGTCGTTGACAGGTTTGCGCAGCCCCTGCAGGACCGGGCCGACGGCCACCGCGCCGGCGCTGCGCTGCACGGCCTTGTAGAGGTTGTTGCCGGTGTTGAGGTTCGGCACCACGAACACGGTGGCCCGGCCCGCGACGGGGCTGTCGGGCATCTTGGCGCGCGCCACCGTCGGGTCGGCCGCGGCGTCGTACTGGATGGGGCCCTCGATCAGCAGGTCGGGGCGGCGCTCGCGGACCAGTTCGGTGGCGGCGCGGACCTTGTCGACGTCCACACCGGTCCCGGAGGTTCCGGTGGAGTAGGACAGCATCGCGATCCGGGGCTCCACCCCGAAGGCGGCGGCGGTCTCCGCCGAGGAGATCGCGATGTCGGCGAGCTGCCCGGTGTCGGGATCGGGGTTGACCGCGCAGTCGCCGTAGACCAGGACCCGGTCCTCCAGGCACATGAAGAACACGCTCGACACGATCCCCGCACCCGGCCTGGTCTTGATGATCTCGAACGACGGCCGGATGGTGTGCGTGGTGGTGTGGGTCGCGCCCGAGACCATCCCGTCGGCCAGGCCCAGCTGCACCATCAGGGTCCCGAAGTAGGAGACGTCGGTGACGGTGTCGCGGGCCAGCTCCACCGAGAGGCCCTTGTGGGCGCGGATCCGGGCGTACTCCCCGGCGAACCGCTCCCGCAGCTCCGGGTCGAACGGGCTGATGATCCGGGCGGTGCCGAGGTCCAGGCCCAGTTCGGCCGCCTTGGCCCGGATCTCGGCCTCCTCACCCAGCAGGGTCAGGTCGGCGACCCCCCGGCGCAGCAGGATGTCGGCGGCCCGCAGGATGCGCGGTTCACTGCCCTCGGGCAGCACGATGTTCTTCTTGTCGGCACGGGACCGTTCGATCAGGTCGTACTCGAACATGAGCGGGGTGACGGCCGCGGACTTGGTCACGTGCAGCCGGTCCACGAGCTTCTCGCCCTCGACGTGCTCGGCGAACAGCCGCAGGGTGGTGTCGATCTTGCTGTCGGTGTCGGGGCTGAAGCGGCCCTCGACCCGGCTCAGCCTGGTCGCGACCTCGAAGGTGTCCTCGGCCGTACTGATCACCGGCAGCTGCGGGGCCATCCCGGTGACCAGGCGCAGGACCGGCTCGGGCAGCTCCATCCCGCCGGTCATGATGATCGCGGACAGGGCTGGGAAGGTCGGCGCGGAGTGAGCGCAGATCAGGCTGGGCAGCAGCGAGGCGGCCCGGTCCGACGGGATGATCACCGCGATGCCCTCGGTGAGGCGTTCCAGGATGTGCGGCAGCGACATCGCACCGACCATCAGCCCGGACACCTCACGGCCCAGCTGGTTCTCCTCACCCAGGAACAATGTGCCCTCACAGCCCGCCATCAGGTCGCTGACGGTCGGCGAGGACAGCGACGCGACCTCGGGCATCACATAGACGGGGGTGCCCGGCACGGTCAGCGCGGCGCGGACCGGCTCGAGCTGCGGCGGGTCGATCCGGGTGACCAGGACGGCCAGCAGGGTCGCGTGCTCGTGGGTCAGCTCCTTGCCCGACATCGCCACCGAGGCGGCGATCTCACCGGGAGTGCGGTTCTGGCCGTTCACCAACAGCACCACCGGCGCGCCCAGGTGCGCGGCGAGGGTCGCGTTGAACTCGAACTCCGTCGGCGCGCCCACATCGGTGAAGTCGGTACCAACGATCACGACGGCCTCGCACCGGGCGGCCAGCGCCCGGTAGGCGGCGACGATGTCGGCGGTGGCCCGCTCGGGGTCGCGGTGCACGTCCTCGTAGGTGACTCCGGTCGCCCCGATCGCCCTGAACTTGGCCTTGACCGTCTCGATGCTCGAGTCGTAGCGGCCCGCCACCACGACCGGGCGGAAGATCCCGATCTGGCCGACCCGGCGGGACAGCAGCTCCGCCAAACCCAGGGCGATCGTGACCTTGCGGGTCGCGGCGTCGGAGGCGGCGATGTACACGGCGCGAGTCATGCACCGATCGTATTTGGCCGGGCGTGGCGGGCGGTAAGTGAAGTCGTTCACATGCCGGTATTCCTGCATGATGGACCCATGACCGAAAGTCACCCCGCCTGCTGTGCCGCCCCGCGCGGCGAGGCGCCCCGCCTGCTCGAGGTCACCCGCCTGCGCAAGGACACCCCCGCGCCGACGCCGGTCACGCGGAACCTCAAGGCCATGGTGCTGGTGCCCGGCGGGACCTTCCGGATGGGCAACGCCGACGAGCGGGCCAACCCGGGCGACTTCGAGGGGCCAGTCCGGGAGGTGACGGTGCCGGCGTTCCGGATCGATCCGCACACCGTGACCAACGCCCAGTTCGCGGCGTTCGTGAAGGCCACCGGGCATGTGACCGAGGCCGAGCAGTTCGGCTGGTCGTTCGTGTTCTACGGGCTGCTCTCGCCCGAGCTGGCCCGTGACACCCTCTCCCCCGAGGGAACTCCGTGGTGGCGGCGCGTCCAGGGCGCCACCTGGCGCGCCCCCGAAGGACCCGGCAGCACGATCTCCAGTCGGCAGAAACACCCCGTCATCCACGTGAGCTGGGCCGACGCCTCCGCCTACGCCCGCTGGTGCGGCAAGCGCCTGCCGACCGAGGCCGAATGGGAGTACGCCGCCCGGGGCGGCCTCGACCAGGCCGTCTACCCCTGGGGCGACGAGCTGGCCCCGCGCGGCCAGCGCCGGCTGAACATCTGGGAGGGACGCTTCCCCGACCGGCCCGCCGGCAGGCTGGGCCCGGTCGCCGCCGATGCCTTCCGCCCCAACGGCTTCGGCCTGTACAACACGGTCGGCAACGTCTGGGAGTGGTGCCAGGACGCCTGGAACGACAACCGTGTCATGCGCGGCGGCTCCTACCTCTGCCACGACTCCTACTGCAACCGCTACCGCGTCGCCGCCCGCACCTCCAACAGCCCCGACTCCAGCACCGGCAACACCGGCTTCCGCTGCGCCGCAGACGAGTTTTCGGGTCCTAGCGGAGCAGGCCCCTGCCCGTGATCAGGGGCAGGTCGAGGGCGGTGAGGAGGCCGGGGCGGGCCTCCACGACGGCGGGGATGGCGTTGACCAGGCGCATCGCGGTGGCTTTGAGGCCCGCGGTGTTGTGGTCGCCGTCCTCGCCGAGGAGCTGCAGGTCGAGGGTGTAGTTGGGCTGGCCCTTGACGGTGACGCGGTAGCAGCCGTGGCCGGCGGGCTGGGGCCAGTCGGGGCCGAGGTCGTCGCGCAGCCGGGTGACGTGCTCCAGGACGATGACGGCGCGGCCGTTGAGCATGCCGCGGACCTCGAAGCGGAGCGCGGCCGCGGTGCCCTTCTCGATGGTGCCCGATGACACCTCGAAGGTCTCCGGCGCGGGCAGCCGGACGTACTGTTCCTCCACGCCGTCGAGCTCCACACCGAGACCGGCCGCGATCTGCCGCACGACGCTGCCCCAGGCCATGGTGAGCACGCCGGGGTTGAGCAGGAACGGCACGTCGTCCAGGGCCCGGCCGAAGCCCATGATGTCGAACAGGACGGTGCCCTGGTCGTAGGTGGCGTAGTTGAGGACCTCCAGGCAGCGGACCTCGTCGATCCGCTCGCTGATCCCGGTGAGGGCCAGCGGGAGGGTGTCGTTGGCCCAACCCGGGTCGATCCCGTTCACGAAGATCGACTTTTCGGCGCGGAGGGCGGCCTGGCGGACCGGCTCCGACATCTCGGCCGGGACGACCCCGTCGGGGAACTGGAGGAAGACCGGGCTGCTGGACACCACGTTCGCCCCCGACCTGAGGATCCGCACGAGGTCGTCGAGGGCCTCGAAGATCCGGACGTCGGCCATCGCGGTGTAGACGACGCAGTCCGGCTTCAGGGCCAGCACTTCGTCCATGTCGCCGGTGGCGGCGACGCCCAACTCCCGGCCGAGCCCCGCGAGCTCGCCCGCGTCCTTGCCGATCTTGGCCGGGTTGGACACCCAGACACCGACCAGGTCCAGGTCGGGTCTGGCGTCGATGCCCGCGAGGGTGTTGCGGCCGACGTTCCCCGTGCTCCATTGCACGACGCGGTAGGACATGGTGCTCCCTTAGAGGTCAGGCAGGCCGAGTTCGAGCTGGGGCGTGTCGATGCCGCCGTCCACCTCGAGGGTCTTTCCGGTGAGGTAGGCCCCGGCCGGTGAGGCCAGGTAGAGCACGGCCGCGGCGATGTCCTCGGGGGCGCCGACCCGGCCGAGCGGGGTGTTGCCCTCCATGGTGGTGCGCAGCTCGTCGCTGGACATCACCATGTCGAGCGCGGAGGTCGCGACGGAACCGACGGCCAGGGCGTTGACCCGGATCCGGGGGGCCAGGTCGAGGGCCGCGAGCTTGGTGTAGTGGGACAGCGCCGCCTTGGCCGTGCCGTAGGCGAGGAAGCCCCGGCCCGCGACCCGGCCCATCACCGAGGAGATGTTCACGACCGAACCCCGGGTCTCCAGCAGGTGCGGAACCGCCGCGAGAGTGAGGGCGTGTGCGATTGAGACGTTGAACTGGAACGCGTTCTCGAGATAGCGCGGGGACGTGTCGAGGAAGGCCTTGGGCATGGTTCCGCCGACATTGTTGACGACGATGTCGAGCCTGCCGAACGCCTCGACGGCGGCGGCGGCCAGTCCGGCGGCCGCGTCGAGATCGGACAGGTCTGCGGGAACGACCAGAGCGCGCCGACCTGCTGCTTTGATCTCAGCGGCCACCTTGTGCAGTTGGTCTTCCGTACGGGCGGAGATGACGACGTCCGCGCCCGCCTGGGCGAGTGCGACCGCGGTGGCGGCGCCGATGCCCCGGCCTGCGCCGGTCACCACGGCCACCTGGTCGGTGACGAGAAAACGATCGAGGATCACGCTCGCAGCGTAGACCTAACTAGAACACGTTTCAATATGTTCTCAGCAGGGAGATGCCGCCACCCGGGTGCCCGGCTCGGCGGCCGGCACCGGCACGGACCCGGCAGCCGGGTTCCTCTTCTCGCGGGGCTTCTTCCTGACCGGCGACGTCGACTTCTTCGACGGCTTCGCGGGTGCGGCGGACCGCCCGTACATCCTGGCGGCGGTGGCCTGGACCGCGCCGATCGCGAGCCGCAGCCCGCGCCCGACTGCCCGGTGCCCCTGGTCGTCGGTGACCTCGAAGGTGAACGGGCCGGGCCCCATGCCCTTCCGCGCCTCCCAGGTGTTGTAGTCGGTGCGAACCAGGTCGGCCCAGCCGCGCCCCGCCGCGGACGCCCTGACCCGGGTCAGCGGGTTTCCGTGGTCGATCACCAGGACCGCCAGCCAGTACTGCGACGAGCCCTTCCTGACCATGAACGACAGCGGCGGGACCGGCGGGTTCACGATCCGTGTGTAGGCCACCGGCACGAGCCCCTTCCCGGGGTCGGCGATCCGGGCGAAGGCGGTCGCGCTCAGGTCCAGATGACCGGGCCCGCACTCCGGGCACTGATCGACGATCTTGGCTCTGACCCTGCCCCGGGGTCCCCTGATCTCCAGGTAGCCGCCGCACGCCCCGGCCTGGCGATATTCGGACGGTCCCAAAGCCACATAGAGCTGATCGGCGGGCGCGCCGGTGTAGGAGCAGTTACCACCGCCGTCCTTGAGCTGGTAGAAGGTCGCCTGACCGGTCCCCGCGCAGGCAGGAGAGCCGGACGCGCCCACGGCGGTCATCGCGACGGCCGCGGCCAGCCCTCCCGCGACGCTGCCGACGGCCAGGGCGGCCCATGTTCCCCGGCTCATCCGTCGCTCCCGGCCCTCGAGGGTTGTGGTCGAGCCTAGCGACACCAACCGTAACAAAGAGGGTGATTCTGTTCTTCCAAACGTTGCTTGGGCAAGGGCATCCGGTCGGGCCGCACCGGGAATACTCCTGAGGTGAGCTTGAGCGCCGTGCACTGGGAACTGCTCCCGGCCCTGGCAGGGCTGGCCGTCCTCCACTACTTCTTCGCGGCCCTCGGACTACGGGCCGCAGCCGGGGTCAGGCTGCCGCTCGGCCGGACCATGCTGACCCAGTTCACCGCCGCCGCCGCGAGCCGGCTCACCCCCGGCGGACTCGGCGGGACCGCGGTCAACCTGCGGTTCCTGACCCTGCGGGGCGTCACCCTCCCCTGCGCGATCACCGCTGTCGCCGCCACTCACGGCGTCGCCCGGCTCGCCGAACTCGGCGTGCTTCTCGGCGTCATCGCCATGACCGGCGACGCCCAGGCCCTCGACGCGTTCACCGCACCCGCCCGGAACCTGTTCGGCTCGGCCGCCGACCTGCGGGTGGCCACCGGCCTGACCGCGGCGGTCCTGCTCGTCGCCGCACTGGTCATCCTCGTGGCCCGCCGGGCCAGGCCCGGCTTGCTCCAGGCGGGAAAGGCCGGGGTCAGCGCCCTCGCCCGCCGCCCCCACGACCTCGCGGTGCTGCTCGCCTCCTCCCTCGCCGTCGCCCTGGTCCTCGGCTTCGCGTTCGGCCTGAGCGTGCTCGCCGTGCCGGGAGCCGCCGAACCCGACCATCTCGGCGCACTCTTCGGCGCCTACATCGTCGGCAGCGCCGCCGGGTCCGCCATTCCCGTCCCCGGTGGCGTCGGCACCGCCGAAGCCGCCTTCATCGCCGCCCTCATCGCCGTCGGCATCGCCGCGGCCCCCGCCTTCCAGGCCGTCCTGCTCTTCCGCGCGATCACCTTCTGGGCCCCCGTCCCCATCGGTGTCCTGGCCGTGAGGCTCACCACGAGTTCCGCGGCGGTGGTCAGCGGCCGACCTTGATTGCGGCCGCGTCGAGGATCGACAGGGACCTGGGGTCGAGGGCGCCGACGCCGAGGAACTCCACCCGGGTGAGGGTGGGGGCGAGGGCCGCGAGCAGGCGGGCCAGGGACTCCTCCGGCGGGGTGCCCGCGAAGATGATCGTCTCGACCTGGGTCAGGGTCGCGAGGAAGGCCGGGTCGAGGCGCGGCAACCGCAGGAACAGCAGCCGGACCGTGCCGGGGAGCCCGGTGAGGGCGGAGTCCGGGAGCCGGTCGGCGGTCAGGCTCAGGACCGTCAGTGGCGCGTCCGGAAGAACGAGGGACTCCAGCCGGGAGGAGTCCACGCCCAGGGTGGCCAGGCCGGTCAGCCCGCGCAGAGGAGCGGTGTCGGTGAAGTCACCGGCGAGGTGGAGCACCCTGAGCCAGGGCATCTCACCCACCTGCCGCAGAGTCTCGTCCGTGACGCGGGTGAGCGCGAGCTCACGGAAGATCGTCTGGTGCTGGAGGGCCTGCGTCCAGAACCCGCTGTAGGCCAGTTCGGCGCCGAGTGGAAGATCGATCCCCATGTCCGGTACCTGTCCCGGCCGCCCCGCGATCATGCACGGGGCGGCCGGGCGGATCGTTACTTCTCGGCGCCGATCCCGGTGAGGGAACGGACCTCCATCTCGGCCCACTTGTCGGCCCGGTACTCCTTGCTGAGCACCGTGCCGAGGTAGCCGCAGAGGAACCCGACCGGGATCGAGACCAGTCCCGGGTTCTCCAGCGGGAACCAGTGGAAGTCCACGTCGGCGGGGAACAGCGACAGGTTCTTGCCGGTCAGCGGCGCCACCTTGCCCGACACGACCGGCGAGAAGATCACCAGCAGCAGCGCGGAGCCGAGACCGCCGTAGATGGCCGAGACCGCGCCCACGGTGTTGAACTTCTTCCAGAACAGGCTGTAGAGGATCGCGGGCAGGTTGCCCGAGGCCGCGACCGCGAAGGCCAGCGCGACCAGGAAGGCGACGTTGAGCTTCTGGGCGAAGATGCCCAGCACGATCGCGACCGCTCCGATCACGAAGGCCGAGACCTTGGCGACCCGGACCTCCTCCTTCTCCCCGACGTCACCCTTCTTGATCACGTGCGCGTACAGGTCGTGCGCGACCGAGGAGGACGAGGCGAGGGTGAGCCCGGCGACGACCGCGAGGATCGTCGCGAACGCCACCGCCGCGATGAACGCCAGCAGGATCGTCCCGCCGGTGTCACCGAAGACGATCGTCCCGATCTTCTCCGCCAGCAGCGGGGCCGCGGTGTTGCCCGCCTCGTTGGAGGTGGCGATGGTCTTGGAACCGACCAGGGCGGCCGCGCCGAAGCCCAGCACCAGGGTCAGCAGGTAGAACACGCCGATGATCCCGATGCCCCAGAGCACCGACTTGCGGGCGTCCCGGGCGGTCGGCACCGTGTAGAAGCGGATCAGGATGTGCGGCAGGCCGGCCGTGCCGAGGACCAGCGCCAGACCCAGGCTGATCAGATCGAGCTTGCCCTTGACGCCCTGCGCGACCGTGCCGTACTTCAGGCCCGGCTCCAGGAAGGCGTCGCCCTTGCCGCTCTGGACGGCGGCCTCGTGCAGCAGCTTCGAGACGTTGAAGCCGTAGTGGCCCAGCACCATCAGGGTGACCAGGGTCGCGCCGGACATCAGCAGCCCGGCCTTGACGATCTGCACCCAGGTGGTGCCATTCATGCCGCCGACGACCACATAAACGATCATCAGTGCGCCGACGCCGACGATGGTCAGAGCCTTGGACGTCTCGCTGGTCAGGCCGAACAGCAGCGACACCAGCGCGCCCGCGCCGACCATCTGGGCGAGGAGATAGAAGATCGACACCGTGATGGTGGAGATGCCGGCCGCGGTGCGGACCGGCCGGGGGCTCATCCGGAAGGCCAGCACGTCGGCCATGGTGAACTTGCCGGAGTTGCGCATCAGCTCCGCGACCAGCAGCAGCGCCACCAGCCAGGCGACCAGGAAGCCGATGGAGTAGAGGAAGCCGTCGTAACCGCTGAGCGCGATGATGCCGGCGATGCCCAGGAACGAGGCGGCCGACATGTAGTCGCCGCCGATCGCCAGGCCGTTCTGCAGAGCGGAGAACGAGCGGCCGCCGGCGTAGAAGTCCGCAGCGGTGGCGGTCTGCCGGGACGCCCTGACCGTCAGGTAGAGCGTCGCGGAGACGAAGACGAGGAACAGGATGATCGCAAGGGTCTCGTGGCTCACTGCTCCGCCTCCTTACGGATCTTCTCGGACAACGGGTCGAACGTGGACTCGGCGTGGCGGGAGTACCACCAGGCGATCGCGAAGGTCGAGACGAACTGCAGCAGCCCGAAAACGAGCGCCACGTTGATGTTGCCCAGGACCTTCTGCCCCATGAAGTCGCGGGCCCATCCGGACATCACGACGTAAAGCAGGTACCAGGCGAGAAATGCTGCGGTCAGCGGGAACACGAAGGCCCGGAACCGGCGTCGGAGCTCCATGAAGTCCGGGCTCTGCCGGACCTGCTGATAGATGCTGTCGGTGTCCTTTTGAGCAGCGCTCAAAACGGACCTCCTCCTGGGTATGTGACAGGGGTCACCAGTGGGGGTGGGTGGCCACAACGTAAGGGCCTGCTGGTGACCAGACGAGAGGTCTATCGGTGAGTAGCGGATCTCTCTCTTTGAACTCACACCGGGTGCGGCGAGCGGTCGTTCTGCTGCGACGAACGGCACCACTCATGCTCGTCTCGGCCGCCAGTCCCCACGGTCGAGATCAAGCCCCTCAGGGGTGTGCAACCGGACCATCGTGCGGGCCACCCCGACCGGAATCCGGTCGCTGGTGGCGACCGAAACCCCGATCATCACGGCGAAGGCGACCGGCACCGTCCACGCGCCCGGCTGGGCCAGCAGCGCCGCGGGCCAGCCCGTCCCCCGCCCCACCGCGACCGTCCAGACCACCGCGCCGCCGCCCAGCCCGCCGCCGGCGACCAGCCCGGCCAGCGCGCCCTGCGGGGTGAGCCCGCGCCACCAGATCCCGAGCACCAGCAGCGGGCAGAAGGTGGAGGCGGCGAGCGCGAAGGCCAGTCCCACGACGGTCGCCACCGGCAGGTCCGGCGAGACCGTCAGCGCCAGGGCCAGCGGTGCCCCGATCGCCAGCACCGCTCCGGCCCGGAACGACCGCACTCCCCCGCCCAGCAGGTCCTGCCCGATCACCCCGGCCACCGACACGGTCAGCCCGGAGGAGGTCGACAGGAACGCGGCGAAGGCCCCGGCGATGAGCAGCGCCTCCAGCAGCTCACCGAGGGTTCCGCCGATCACCCGGGCAGGCAGGGCCAGCACGATCCCGTCGGCGTCGGTGAGGTCGGCGGCGTAGAGCTTGCCGAGCGCCCCGTAGGCCGCGGGCAGCAGGTAGAAGACGCCGAGCAGGCCGAGGACCACCGCGGTGGTCCGGCGGGCGGCCCGCCCGTCGGGGTTGGTGTAGAACCGCACCAGCACGTGCGGCAGGCCCATGGTCCCCAGGAAGGTGGCGAGGATCAGCGAGTACGTCGCGTACACCTGGTGCTCACCGGCCAGGGGCAGCAGCCAGGCCTGGTCGTGCACGACCGGCGAGCCGTCGCCACGCCAGGCCAGCAGCAGGAACACCAGGGGCACGCCCAGCGCGGTCAGCTTCAGCCAGTACTGGAACGCCTGGACGAGGGTGATGCTGCGCATTCCGCCCTGGAGCACGCCGATCAGCACGATCACGGCCACCAGCACGCCACCGGCCCAGCGGGGCGCGCCGGTCGCGGCGGTCAGCACCCGGCCCGCGGTCTGCAACTGGGGCAGCAGGTAGAGCCAGCCGATCCCCACGACGAGCAGGCCGGCGGCCCGCCGGACCCGCATCGACTCCAGCCGCGCCTCGGCGAAGTCCGGCAGGGTGTAGGCGCCGGAGCGGCGCAGCGGGGCCGACACGAGCACCAGCAG
>JBDSTJ010000367.1:0-3212 GCA_039928335.1 Streptosporangiaceae bacterium
AAAGGACTCGAGCGTGGCCCTGGCGCGGGCCCGGAGCCGGCGTTGCAGCGGGGCGGTGAGCCGGTCCCGCCCGGTCAGGTGGAAGGCCATCATCGCGCAGTAGTTGCGGATGGCCTTGCTCAGAAAGCGCTCCCCGTCGGGGTCGCCGGCCAGCTCGTCGAGGACCAGGTCGAAGGCGTCGAAGAAGTGCAGCTGCCGTTCGTCACCGATCTGGGTGAGCGACCCGGCGACCTCCCGGCGGTAGAACACCCCGAACAGCGACACGACGGCGTAGGAGGTGGCGTGCAGATGCAGCCGCCAGGTCCACGGCCGGTCCTCGCAGGTCAGCAGCTGCTCGTCGAACAGCAGCACGCCCGACTCATACAGCTCCCGGCGGTAGGCACCCGACCAGGCATTGGGGTAGTCGACCATGGCCTTGCCGTGCGAGGGCAGGATCCCGTCCCGGGGGTTGAGGACGACACCGCGCCGGCCCATCGGGGCGCGTTCGGGGACCCGCCGCCGGCCGTACACCTTGACGTGGTCGGCCTTGACGTAGTCGCAGCCGAGGGCGTCCATGGCGTCGGCGAGCTCGGCGAAGTAGCCGGGCCGGACGTAGTCGTCGCCGTCGAGGAAGGTCAGGTGCCGGCCGGCCGCGACGGCCATCCCGGCGTTGCGCGCACCGCTGAGCCCGATCGCGGTCTCGTTGCGCAGGACCGTCAGCCGGGGCAGCAGCCGCCGGTAGTCCTCGATGATCTCGGAAGTGCGGTCGGTGGAACCGTCGTCCACCAGGATGAACTCGATGTCGTCGGCGAGGTTGCGGGTCAGGCTCAGCAGCATGTCTCCCACGAACCGCTCGACATCGCGCATCGGCACGATGACCGACAGGGCAGTCACTCACAGGCTCCGTCCGGTGGACCCTCGTGGCCCGTGGGCCACGAGGGTGCAGGATGTGCGGTTCGGTCAGGCGGATGGTCAGGCGGTGGTGCGGCGCAGACGCAGCCGCGGCTCCGCCTCGCCCGGGTAGACCCGCTTGACGCCGTCGCCGAGCGCGTCCTCGATGACCCGGATGTCGCGGATGAGGTGCTGCAGGCCGGTCGGCTCCAGCGAGGCGGCGTGGTCGCTGCCCCACATGGTGCGGTCCAGCGTGATGTGCCGTTCGACCGCCACCGCGCCCAGGGTCACGGCCGCCAGGGAGATCTGCAGGCCGCGCTCGTGGCCGGAGTAGCCCACCGGGACGCCGTACCGCTCCGACAGGGTCGTGATGGTGCGCAGGTTGGCCTCCTGCGCGGGCAGCGGGTAAGTGGAGGTCGCGTGCAGGATGATCAGGTTGTCGGTGCCGAGGATCTCCACGGCCTCGTCGATCTCCTGGATCTCCGACATGCCGGTGGACAGGATGATCGGCTTGCCGGTGGCGGCCAGCGCCCGCAGCAGCTCCCGGTCGGTGATCGACGCGGAGGCGACCTTGTGCGTCACCACGTCGAACTCCTCCAGGAAGTCGACCGAGGGCACGTCCCAGGGGGAGGCGAACCACTGCAGGCCGCGCTCCTGGCAGTACTTGCCGATCGCGGTGTAGTCCTCGTGGCCGAACTCCACCCGGTGCTTGTACTCCAGGTAGGTCATCTCGCCCCACGGCGTCTGCCTGAGCTTCGACTGCTGGTCGAGGGGGACGCAGATCTCCGGGGTGCGTTTCTGGAACTTCACGGCCTGGCAGCCGGCGTTGGCGGCCACGTCGATCAGCTGGCGGGCGACCGACATGTCACCGTTGTGGTTGATGCCGATCTCGCCGATGACGTACACCGGCTGACCCGGTCCGACGAGCAGGTCGCCGATCTGAACTGCGCTCATGTCGAGGATTCCTTAGCTTGGAGTATGAGTTCACAGACCTCGCGGACCGCGCCGTCGCCACCCGGGCGGGTGAGGACGAGGCGGGCGGCCGCGAGGACCGAGGGGTGTGCGCCGGGGGTGGCGATCGGCCAGCCCACCAGGGCGAGACAGCCGAGATCGTTGACGTCGTTGCCGACGTAGGCCACGCGGGCCGGGTCCCACCCGGCGTCGTGCAGCCATTTCTCCAGCACGGCCGCCTTGTCGGCCACGCCGTGCAGGACGGGTACGCCGAGCTTGTCGGCGCGGGCCCGGACGACCCGGTTGACCTCGGTCGACAGGATCAGTACGGGCACCCCCGCCTTCCTGAGCAGGGCGACCCCCATGCCGTCGGCACGTGACACGGTGACCGACTCGGTACCGTCCTGGGCCACGTGCGCCCGGTCGTCGGTGTGCACCCCGTCGAAGTCGGTGACGAGGGCGTCGACATCCAGCGGTTCGGCCTCGTCCACGGTCGCGGCGAGGGCCCGGACCAGAGCCAGCTCGGTCGGGGAGTCGACTTCGACGGCGTGGGCCGGCGGCACCGGCTGGACGCCGATCCGGCCGAAGAACCGGTGGCCGGCCTCGACCAGGCCGCCGGTGCGCATCACATAGAACGCGCCGGTCTCCCGGAAGTGCGGGGCCCGGTCCTGGCGGCGCGGCCGGAAGGTCGCGCTGTGCCCGACGCCGAACACCGCGCCGTTCGACTCCGCCCACTGGAACTCGTGCGACTCCAGCGCCGAGAACACGACGTCGTCGTCGCCGTCGAGGACCCGCCGGACGGCCGCGTCGAGGTCGCCGGGCCTGAGGAACGGCGAGGTGCACTGCACCAGGACCGTCACCTCCGGCTGGGTGTCGAGCTGGCTGATCGTGTGCAGTAGCGCCGACTCCGAGGAGGCGGTGTGGCCGCTGAGCTCGTCGGGCCGGACGACCACCCGGGCCCCTGCGGACCGGGCGGCGGCGGCGATGTCCGCGTCGTCGGTCGACACGATCACCGCGTCGACCAGGGAGGCGGCCAGCGCGGACCGCACCGCCCGGACGATCAGCGGCCGGCCGCCCACCCGCGCCAGGTTCTTCCCGGGGACCCCCTGGGAACCGCCCCTCGCGGGGATCACTACGACGACGCGCACACGCTTGCCTCTCCGGAGACCTGAGCAGAGGCCTCGAACACTAGGGAGGCCAGGGGTGCCTGCCAGTGGAACTGAGGTGAACGGCCGGAGACGTTCGCCGTAAGAGCCGGTGCCGACATTTCCCGCAGGCGCGGGGTGGGTGGGCGGTTCCGATCCGAACAGGACGTGGCGGGCGGCCGGTGACTTCCAGCTCCATACCTTTAAGCGAGCATTGTCCCTTGCGCTATAGGGTCTAAAAACCCC
>JBDSTJ010000368.1:0-11462 GCA_039928335.1 Streptosporangiaceae bacterium
GATCGGACCGGGTGAAGGAGGCGATGGCGGTCAGCGAGTTGTAGACGAAGTGGGGTGAGATCTGGGCGCGGAGCGCGCGGACCTCGGCCTCGACCAGGAGGGTGCGGGAGCGGTCGAGCTCGGCCAGTTCCAGCTGGGTGCCGACCCAGCGGGCGACCTCCTCGGTGGCCCGCACCAGGCCGGCCGAGACCTGTGCGTCGTAGGCGATGAGGGTGCCGACGACCCTGCCGTCCGCGGTGAGCGGGACGACCACGGCGTACAGGCCGTCGAGGTCCAGGACCCGGGTCCGGCCGCCCGACAGCGCGCCCTTGGCGTGCTCGAACGACCCGCAGATCTCGTGGGCCAGCAGTTCGTCGGTGCCGGTGATCGCCAGACCGGCGGTGCCGAGCAGTTCGCGCAGGTGCTTGACGGCCTTCTCCGCACCGGACCGGGTCAGTCCGGACCGCAGCGGCGGCGCGGCCATCGAGGCGCGGTGCAGGGTCTCGTAGGTGGCCCGTTCGACCGAGCCGCCGAGGTCCCGCCGCCGCAGCCTGACCAGCACGACGGCGACGGCCGCGATGACGACCGCGAACACGACGAACTCCACGAACTCCACAAACGACAGGCTATGCCTCCAGGCGCGGATACACCGGCGGGTTCAGGCCCCGCTCCAGGACCTGGAGGAGCTGCTCCCCGGTCAGGATCCGGGGCTCGCCGATCATCTTGGCCCGCACGTAGACCCCACAGAGCCACTCCAGGAGCTTGGCGTTCTCACAGGCGTCCTCGAGGTCGTTGCCGATGGTCACCCCGCCGTGGTTGGCCAGCAGTGCGGCCCGCTTGCCCTTCATCGCCGTACGGACGTTCGCGGCGAGCTCGGGGGTGCCGTAGGTCGCGTAGGGGGCGACCAGGATGTTCCCGCCGAGCAGCAGCGTGTTGTAGTGGATCGCCGGGAGCTCGTCCATCGTGGTCGCCACGACCGCGCCGTAGGTGGAGTGGGTGTGCACGACGGCCTGCGCGCCGGTCTCCTGGTAGATCGCCAGGTGCATGGGCGTCTCGGACGACGGCTGCAGCTCCCCCTCGAGGAGATGCCCGGCCACATCGACGACCGGGCAGGCCTCGGGGGTCAGCCGGTCGAGCATCATTCCGGCGGGGCTGACGGCCACGAGGTCGTCCGCACGGACGCTGATGTTGCCGGACGCCCCGCCCACCAGGCCCGTCGCGACCATCCGCCGGCCGATCACGCACAGTTCGCGGCGCAGTTCTTCCAGCAACATAGATGAAGCTTCCTCACGTTAATCGGCTTCCAGGTCGTACGCTACGACGCATGAGAAAAGTCGTGACGCTCGGGGTGCACATCGTGGACGTGCTGGCCCTCCCCGTGGATGCCCTCCCCACCGGCCAGGACACCGTGCTGGTCGACCAGATCAGGTTGACCGCGGCGGGTTCGGCGGCCGGGACCGCCGTCGACCTCGCCAAGCTGGGCGCGGACGTGGTGTCGATGGGCGTCATCGGCGACGACGAGCTCGGCGACTTCCTCACCGCCATCATGACCAGGCACGGCGTGGATGTCTCGCACCTGACGCGCCATCCCGTCGACCAGACCAGCGCGTCGATCCTGCCGATCCGGCCCGACGGTGGCCGGCCCTCCTTCCACGTGCCCGGCGCGAACCTGTCGGTCACCGCCGACGACGTCGATGCCGCGGTCCTCGCCGAGGCCGCCGTCGTGCACCTGGGCGGGCCCGACGTGACCTGGGCGCTCAACGACCCGGTGTTCTTCGCCGCGCTGGCGGCCGCCCGGGCGGGCGGCACGATCGTGACGATGGACCTGCTCTCCAACCTGGCGGACCTGGTCAAGGGCGCCGCGGCCTTCCTGCCCTTCGTCGACTACTTCCTGCCCAACGAGGAACAGGCCCAGGCCATGACCGGGCTGGCGGACCCCGCCGAGGCCGCGCTCTCCCTGCTCGCCGAGCCCGACGGCCCCGGGCCGCGCGCCGTCATCGTGACCCTGGGCGCCGAGGGCAGCCTGGTCGCCACCCCCGAGGGCCTCACCCGGCTGCCCGCCCTGGACGTGAAGGTCGTCGACACCACCGGCTGCGGCGACGCCTACTGCGCCGGGTTCATCCTGGGCCTGCTGGAGGGCCTGGACGTGCTCGAGTCGGCCCGTTGGGGCACCGCCGCGGCCTCGCAGGTCGCCCAGGGACTCGGCTCCGATGCCGGCCTCACCGGCCTCGATGCGGTCAGAGAGGCTGCTTGCGCTGTCCGGTGAGGTGGTTCCAGTCGGTCAGCCAGTCGCGGCCCTCCTCGTCGACGAACGAGCCGGGCGGGGCCTGTACGCCGCGGGCCTGCAACCACTCGCCCGGCCGGCGCTGTGACCGCCGGACCAGGCCGTTACTGGGCATGATCTGCGGCGGGATCGGCGCGGGCCTGGCCCGGGGCGTACTGCCGGCCTCCTCGGCCATCGCCGCCGCGTCCTTCTCCTCGGCCATCCCGATCGGACCCTGCATGCGGGCGTTGAAGAACTGGTTCACCGCCGGGTCGCCGCTGGACAGCATCTCCTCACGCGGCCCGAACATGACCAGGCCCCGGCGGAACAGCAGCCCCATGTTGTCGGGCAGCACCCGGGCGGTGCCGATGTCGTGGGTGACGATCAGGATCGTCGCGTTCGTCTCGTAGTTGATGTCGGCGAACAGCTGGTTGAGGTAGCTGGTGCGGACCGGGTCGAGGCCGGAGTCCGGTTCGTCCGCCAGGATGATCTCGGGGTCGAGGACCAGAGCGCGGGCCAGCCCCGCCCGCTTGCGCATGCCGCCGGAGATCTCCCCGGGCAGCTTGCCCTCCGCGCCCGCCATCCCGACCATCTCCATCTTGGTCATGACGATGTCGCGGATCGCCGTCTCGCTCTTCCTGGTGTGCTCGCGCAACGGGAAGGCGATGTTGTCGAAGATGTTCATCGAGCCGAACAGGGCGCCGTCCTGGAACAGCACCCCGAACCGGCGGCGCATCCGGTAGAGCTGCCGCTCCCGCAGCTCGGGCACGTCCTCGCCGTCGACCCAGACATGGCCCCGGTCCGGCCGGAGCAGCCCGATGAGGTTCTTGAGGAAGACGGACTTGCCGGTGCCCGAGGGCCCGAGCAGTGCGGAGATCTCGCCGGCCGGAACCGTGAACGAGACGTCCTCCCAGATGACCTGCCTGCCGAACGACTTCTTGAGCCCCTCGACCCTGATCTCGACGCCCATGGCGACTCCTCAGGAGCCGGGTGACGGGTCAGTCCCCGTGCTCAGGCCGGCCCCGCCGTGACTGTACGTCCGCGTTCACCGGCTGAGGAGACCCAATCAGCCCGCCGGGGCGTGCAGTCGGTCCAGCACCTCCGCGAGCACCTCGGCCTGCTGGGGCACCAGGTAGAAGTGGTCTCCGGGGAGGGCCTTGAGGTCGAAGGGACCATCGGTGATCTCGGCCCAGCGGGCGGCCTGCTCGGCGTTCACGTGGTCGTCGGCGTCGCCGATCAGGCAGGTGACCGGGACGGCCAGGCGCGGGCCCGGCAGCGGCTCGTAGGACTCGATCAGCTTGAAGTCGGCCCGGACATAGGGCAGGACCAGGGCGCGCAGCTCCGGGTCGGCCAGGACGTCGGCGTCGGTGCCGCCGAGCTTGACCAGCTCGGCCACGACCGCGTCGTCGGTGCCGTCGGAGATCCTGGTGCGCTCCCCCCGGCGGTGCGGCGGTTTGGTGCCGGAGACGAACAGGTGCACCGGCGGCGAGCCCTTGGCCTGCAGGATCCGGGCGACCTCGTAGGCCAGGACCGCGCCCATACTGTGGCCGAACAGGGCCAGCGGGCGGTCCGACAGGGGCGTGAGAGCGCCGGCGACCAGCCGGGCCATCTGCCGGGGGTCGGTGACGAACGGGTCGGCCATCCGGTCGGCCCGGCCGGGGTACTGCACGGCGTGCACCTCCACGGCGGGGCTGGTGCCCCACTGCCGGTAGGCGACGGCGGAGCCGCCCGCGTGCGGCAGGCAGACCAGACGGGTGGTGGCCCACGGGCGGGGCTGGGGACAGCGGAGCCAGCTCAATCTTCATCCTGGAGGAGTCGGGCGCGCCGGGGGTCTCCGGGCAGCGGCCAAGGGGCGATCCGGGGGTCGGGCACGTGCTTGGTCCGGGTCTCCTGCGCGGCGACGGTGAAACCGCGCCGCAGATAGTTGACCTTGGCGTTGGGGTGGTCGAGGTTGCTGGTCCGGAGCCAGACCCGGGCGGTCGGCCCGGACCGCTCGGCCCACACCCGGCCGCGCTCCCAGGCGCGCAGCACGCACTGCTCGACCAGGTGGCCGCCGTAACCCTTGCCGACGAAGGCCGGGACGAGCCCGACCAGGTGCACCTCGGTGTCACCGCCGGGCTGGGCCTCGAGCTCGAAGTAGCCGGCGACGGTGCCCTCGGCCATGGCGATCCAGGTGCTCAGCTCGGCCCGGTTCACCCAGTCGTCCCAGTCGGCGTAGGACCAGGAGAACCGGTCGGTCCAGCAGACCCGGGCGCCGACCGTGGCGTAGAGGGCCCGGTTGAGGTCCGGCGCGGGCAGCCGCGACAGGCTGAACACCATCTCCCCCGTCGGGAGCGGGCTCGGCCGCAACTGGGCCGGGTCGCGCATCTCCATCACCCACTCGACGACCTTGATCTCGGTCGTGGCCATGAGCGGCCGCACCGTCCTCACCCTGGAAACCCCCGTCCGCGGGTAAGGAACGATCAGGAGGCGTTCATCGCGTCGGCCAGGCTCTTGGGCCGCATGTCGGTCCAGGTCTCGTTGACGAACTCCAGGCAGGCGGCCCGGCTATCCTCGGCCTTGGCCACGGTCCAGCCCGCCGGGACCTCCGCGAAGGTCGGCCACAGCGAGTACTGGGCCTCCTCGTTGACCAGGACGACATAGGTGGCTTCGTCGTTCTCGAACGGGTTCGACATGATTACTCCTGAAGTAGGGGTGCTCGATCTTACTGGTGGAGCCTCGTGCCGAGGACACGGGCGATCTCGGCGATCGCGTGCGGCTCCATCAGGAAGTGGTGCTCAACGTCCACGCCGTGGTCCTCGATCGTGCCGGAGACCACCGGGCTCCAGTTCCGCTCGGCCGTCACGGAGTCCTCGGACCGGCCCCTCAGCGCGGTGAAGAACAGCACGTCGCCGCGCAGACGACCCGGCACGTACTCCTGGGCGATCCGCATGCCGTTCTCGTAGTTGCGGTACAGCGCGATCAGCGCGTCGTCGTCGAGGCTCGCGAAGGCGCTGCCCTTGTCCCGCAACGCCTGCATGACCTTGTCGAGGTCGGGGTCCGAGGGGTTGCCGGAGATCTCCTCGGAGATCCCGGCGGCCTCCAGCAGCTCCGGGATGATCTCCCGTGACTCGATCTGCAGGTCCTGGCCGTGGTAGGAGTCGATCATCACGACCAAGCCGACCTCCTCGCCCGCGGCCTGCAGCTGGGTGGCGATCTCGAAGGCGATCAGGCCGCCGAGCGACCAGCCCATCAGCTGGTACGGGCCGGCCGGCTGGACCGACCTGATCTGGGTGATGTAGTCGGCGGCGGCCTCGGCCACCGAGGCGCTCAGCGGCTCGGCGGCGTCGAGGAAACCGCGTGACTGCAACCCGTACAACGGCTGGTCCTTGCCCAGGTGCGGCAGGAACCCGAAATAGGGCCAGGCCAGGCCGCCCGCGGGGTGCACGCAGAACAGCGGGGTACGCGCGCCCCTGGTCCGGATCGGCAGCAGGAGTTCGAGGCCAGGCTCGCCGTCGGCGTCCGCAGCGAGCAGGGCCTCCACGGTCTGGTAGGTGAACAGGTCGCGCGGGGAGAACTCCAGCCCGGCCTGGCGGGCCCGGGTGACCAGCTTGATCGCGATGATCGAGTCGCCGCCGAGGTCGAAGAAGCTGACGTCCGCTCCGGCCCGGTCCAGCCCGAGCACCTCGGCGAAGAGGCCGCACAGCAACTCCTCCCCGGCCGTCTCGGGGTCGCGCCCGCCGGTCAACTCCGCGAAGTCGGGTTCCGGCAGCCTGGTCCGGTCGAGCTTGCTGTTGGGGCTGAGCGGCAGGGCGTCCAGCACGACGACGGCCGCCGGGACCATGTAGTCCGGCAGGGTCTCCGCCACGAACCTGCGCAGCTCGGCCGACTCCACGCCGACGGCGACGACATAGCCGACCAGGCGCTTGTTGCCGGGCCGGTCCTGCCGGGCGATCACCACGGCCTGCGCCACGGCCGGGTGCGCCAGCAGCGCGGTCTCGATCTCGCCGAGCTCGATCCGGAACCCGCGCACCTTGACCTGGAAGTCGACCCGGTCGACGTACTCCAGCAGGCCGTCGGCCCGGCGGCGCACCAGGTCGCCGGTCTGGTACATCCGGCGGCCGGGCTCGCCGAACGGGCAGGCCACGAACCGCGACGCGGTCAGCGCGGGCCGGTTCAGGTAGCCGCGGGCCAGGCCGGCCCCGGCGAGGTACAGCTCGCCGACCACGCCGGGCGCGACCGGGCGCAGCCCGGCGTCCAGGACGTACAGGTCGGTGCTGTCCAGGGCGCGGCCGAGCGGCGGGTTGGTCACCCCGTCGGTCAGCTCCGCGCGCATCGGGTGGACCGTGACGTACACGGTGGCCTCCGTCGGGCCGTAACCGTTCCAGACCTCCGCCTCGGGGTTGGCGTCCAGCATGGCGCGCATCGCCGACACCGACCCGGCCTCGCCGCCGGTGTGCACGCCCCGCATCCCGGCGAAGGCGGTGGGGCGTTCACCGACGAACAGGTTGAACAGGGTCGTGGTGAGGAAGACGCCGGTGGGCTGCTCGGCCCGCACGAGCGCGGCGAAACCGTCCGCGTCCAGGTCGCCGGGCGGCGCGATGATCGTGGTGCCGCCGTTGAGCAGCGGCACCCAGATCTCGAAGGTGGAGGCGTCGAAGGCGTGCGGGGCGTGCAGCAGCATCCGCGGCAGCACGCTGGCGACCTTGGTGTCCAGGGCGAACGCGGTCACCTCGCGGTGGCTGACGCCCGCACCCTTGGGCAGGCCGGTCGAGCCGGAGGTGAACAGCTCGTAGGCGAGCTGGTCGGGGTGGACCCGCACCCCGGGGTCCGTCGCGGGGAAGGCGTCGCTGGCCCCGTCGTCGACCCGGACGGCCTGGGCGGTGTGCGCACGGACCAGGCCGGCGGTGGACCGGTCGACCAGCAGCACGGGGGCCGCGGTCTCCGCCAGCACCCAGGCCATCCGCTCGGCCGGGTAGCCGTCGTGGATCGGGACGTAGTAGCCGCCGGCCTTGAGGATGGCCAGGCAGGACACGAGCACGTCGGGGCCGCGTTCCTGGAGCATCGCGACGGGCGTCTCGGGGCCGACGCCGAGGGCGATGAGCCGGTGGGCGAGCCGGTTGGCGCGCGCGGTCAGCTCGGCATAGGTGATCGACGCGCCGCCCGCCCTGATCGCGATCGCGCCGGGGTCCTGCGCCGCCACCCGATCGGTGATCGTCAGCGGCCCGTCGAGGGCCCGGTCGTTGTCGTTCCAGGTGCGCAGGACCAGCTCGCGCTCGGATTCGGTGAGCAGGTCGAGCTGGGCGACCGGCGTCGCGGGGTCCGCGGCGATCGCCTCGAGTGCGCGGGTCAGCCGCTCGCCGAGCGTCCCGGCCTCGGCCGCGGTGAACAGGTCGGGCCGGTAGGACAGCCGCAGCCCCAGCCGGTCGCCGGGGATGGCCGCGAGCGCCACCGGATAGTGGGTGGCGTCGTGTCCGCCGTGGCCGGTCACCCGCAGCCCGTCCAGGTCGGTGGCCTCCGCGTCGGGGTCGAACGGGTAGTTCTCCAGCACAGTGATCGTGTCGAACAGCGCACCGATCCTGGTCAGCCGCTGGATCTCGGCGATGCTCAGGTGGTGGTGGGCCATCAGGTCGGCCTGCTCGCCCTGCAGCCGGGACAGCACCGCACCGAGGGTGTCGCCGGGCGCGCACCGCACCCGGATCGGCAGGGTGTTGATGAACAGGCCGACCATCTGCTCGACGCCGGGCAGCTCCGCGGGACGGCCGGAGACCACCCCGCCGAAGATCACGTCGGACGAGCCGGTCTGCGCGCTCAGGACCAGGCCCCAGCCGAGCTGCATGATCGTGTTGAGGGTGACGCCCTGCGCCCTGGCCCGCGCCGACAGCGCGGTCGTGAGTTCCTCGGTCAACCGCAGAGTGAGCTGCTCGGGAGCGGCCTCACCGGTCGAGCCCGAGGCCGAGCCCGACCCGGTCGGGCCGATCAGCGTCGGCTCCTGGACTCCGGCCAACGCCGTGGTCCAGGCCTCGACTGCGGCCTGCCGGTCCTGCTGCCCGACCCAGGCCAGGTAGTTCTTGTACGGTACGGGCCGCGGCAGCACACTGTCGTCGCCCCGGGCCAGGTAGAGCGCGAACAGCTCGGTGTTGAGGATCGGCGTGGACCAGCCGTCCAGCAGCAGGTGATGGTTGGTGAAGATCAGCTGGTGGGTGTCGGCACCGAGCTTGACCAGGGTGAAGCGCAGCAGCGGGGGCCGGGTCAGCTCGAACCGGTGCTCCCGCTCGCGCCGGGCGATCCGGTCGGCGTCGGCGGCCGGGGCCTCGGAGCCGGTGAGGTCGATCTCCTCCCACGGCACCTTCACGTCGCGGTGCACGACCTGGACGACATCGCCGGTCTTGCGCTGCCGGAAGGAGGTCCGCAGGTTGGGGTGCCGGCGCAGCAGCACCTCGGCGGCGTTGCGCAGCGCGGCGGCGTCCAGCGGGCCCCGCAGGTCCAGGACGAGCTGCGCGGTGTAGACGTCGGCGTCCTCGTCGTACAGGGCGTGGAAGTACAGGCCCTGCTGCAGCGGCGACAGCGGCAGTACGTCCTCTAGCTGCGACTGCGGCTTCACAGGTCGAACTCCTCAAGTTCCGCGGCGAGCTCGTCGAGCTCGTCCTGGCTGATCTCCACCAAAGCCATGTCCGAAGGGGTGAAGCCGCCGGCCCCGTCCTGCTCCACATGGCGGGTCAGCGCGGTGAGCGCGGTGAACCACAGCCCCGCGAGCTCCTCGATCTCGCCCGGCTCGAACAGCGCCCCGGCCCACGACCAGGTGGCCGACAGCTCCGACCCGGCGGCGTCCCGGGTGTGGCAGTTGACCTCGATCGCGTGCGGCAGGCCCAGCGCCGGATCGTGCCCGCCGCCCAGGGCCTCCGACAGCTCGGCTGCGGCCGGCGACCAGTCCGCGTCCTCGGCGGCGGTGACCCGGCCCAGGTAGTTGAAGGCCAGCTGCGGGGTCGTGAACTTGGCCAGGTCCGTGCCGGTCTCGGCGTTGACGTGACGCAGCAGACCGTAGCCGATGCCGTTGTCGGGGATGTCCCTGAGCTGTTCCTTGACCCGCTTGATCGCGGTTCCGACGGCCTGGCCGGCGGCCTCGACCTCGGCCCACTCCAACTGCCCGGCGTCGACCCGGACCGGGAAGATGCTGGTGAACCAGCCGGACGTGCGGGACAGGTCCACCCCGGGGATGATCTCCTCGCGGCCGTGGCCCTCGAGTTCGAGCACCACCGCGGAACTGGCCGCGACGCCCCGCCGGGTGCGCCATTCGGCGACCGCGAGCGCCAGGCCGGTCAGCAGCACGTCATTGACCCGGCCGTGGAAGGCCGCGGGGACCGTGCTCAGCAGCGGCTCGGTGATCTCCGCGGGCAGGGTCACGGTGAGGTGCCCGGCCGTGCCGAAGGTGTCGGCGGACGGGTCGAGCGCGCGGCGGCCCAGGACCGGGTCCGGGGTCGCGGCGATCTCCGACCACAGCGCCAGCTCCGCGGTCCTGGCGGGTTCGGAGGCCTCGGCCGCCAGCCGCTGCGCCCAACGGCGGAAGGAGGTGCTGACCGGCTGGAGGTCGAGTCCGGCAAGCGCCGCGACCAGGTCGGGCAGCACGATCCGCCAGGAGACGCCGTCCACCACGAGGTGGTGGGCGGTGAACAGCAGCAGGCCGGAGCTGCCGCCCGCGTCGAGCCAGGTCAGCTGGGTCATGACGCCGGCGGCCGGGTCGAGTTCGGCGCGGGCCTGGGCCGCGGTCGCGGCCAGGGCCTGCCTGAGCGCGTCCCCGTCGAGGCCGGCGATGTCGACCCGGGTCACGGCGGCCTGTCGGCTGCCCGGTTCCGGGACCTCGTACGAGCCGCCCCCGGCCCGCAGGCGGAGCAGGTCGTGGTGGTCCAGGACGGCCTGGTGGGCGGCGGTCAGCGCGGTGATGCCCAGGCCCGGCGGGACCTGCAGGAGCATCCGCTGGCCGTAGTCACCGGTCGGGCCGTCGAGTTCCTCGAACCAGCGCATGATCGGTGTGGCCGGCACCGGCCCGAGGCCCGCTCCGGCCGGTTCGACCTCCACGGTCTCGCCCTCGCCGGCCGGGCGGGCGATGCCCGCGAGTTCGGCGACGGTCTGGAACTGGAAGACCTCGCGGGGGGTGATGACGAGCCCGCACTGCCGGGCCCGGGACACGAGCTGGATGGCGATGATGGAGTCGCCGCCGAGGTCGAAGAACCCGTCGTCGATGCCGACCCGGTCCAGACCGAGGACTTCGGCGAACAGGCCGGTGAGGACCTCTTCGGTCTCGTTGCGGGGTGCGGTGTCGGTGACCTGGGCGGAGAAGTCGGGGTCCGGCAGGGCCTTGCGGTCGAGTTTGCCGTTGGCGGTCAGCGGGAGTGCCCGGAGTTCGATGATCGCTGCGGGGACCATGTGGTCGGGGAGGTTCTGGTTGAGGAATCTGCGGAGCTCACCGGAGTCCACCCCGGATGCGGTGGCGACGACGTAGCCCAGGAGGCGGTCGTCCCGGACGATCACCGCGGCGTCGCGGACCTCGGGGTGTGTGACCAGGGCCGATTCGATCTCGCCCAGCTCGATCCGGAACCCGCGCAACTGGACCTGCTGGTCACTGCGCCCCAGATACTCCAGGTTTCCGGCGGATCGCCACCGGCCGAGGTCACCGGTGCGGTACATCCGGGACCCGGTGCCGAACGGGTTCGCGACGAACCGTTGGGCGGTCAGGTCGGGGCGGTTGAGGTAGCCGCGGGCCAGACCAGGACCCGCGACGAACAGCTCGCCGACGACTCCGGCGGGGACGGGCTGGAGCCGGTCGTCCAGCACGTACACCTGGAGGTCGGGGATGCCCGTGCCGATGATCGACCCGGGGGCCTGCGCGCAGTAGACCTGGTCGAGCTCGAGGTAGGACACGTGCACGGTCGTCTCGGTGATCCCGTACATGTTGACCAGGGTCGGAGCGTCGGGGTGGCGGGCATACCAGCCGGCCAGCCGGCCGAGCTCCAGGGCCTCCCCACCGAAGATCACATACCGCAGGGACAGCTCACGCGGAGACGCGGCGTCAGCGGCCATCAGCTGGTAGAACGCCGACGGCGTCTGGTTGAGGACCGTCACTCCCTCCGACTCCAGCAGCCCCAGGAACTCCTCGGGGTTACGGGACGTCGCGTACGGCACCACGACCAGGCGGCCGCCGTTCATCAGCGGCCCCCACAACTCCCACACCGAGAAGTCGAAG
>JBDSTJ010000369.1:0-6596 GCA_039928335.1 Streptosporangiaceae bacterium
CAGCCGGCTTGCGGCAGACCAGGCGGCCCGCCGGCTCTGCCGGCGGGCCGGACCCGAGCATGCCGCCGTCTCCGCGTGGCTGGCGGGCGACCTGGTCGCAGTGGCCGGATACGAACTCGACCGGAACGAGACCGACAGCGCGGAGATCGCGCTCGCGGTCGCAGACCAGATGCACCACCGCGGTGCGGGCACCCTCCTGCTGGAACACCTGGCCTCGCTGGCCCGAGCCCGGGGCATCCGGGCATTCCGTGCTGACGTCCTGACTCAGAACCACCCCATGATGCGCGTCTTCGGCGACGTCGGGCTCGAGGTTCACACCGAGACGCACGCAGGCGTGCACGAGTTGACCCTGATCCTGGAACCCGGCGAGCGGTACCTCGACACGGTCGCCGAACGGGAGCGCGTCGCAGATGTGGCGAGCCTCGCCCAGCTGCTGTGCCCGTCCTCGGTCGTGGTGGTCGGCGCGGGACGCCACCTGGGCTCGGTCGGCCAGGCCGTGCTGGAGAACCTGAGCACGGGCGGATTCTCCGGTGCCCTGTACGCGGTGAACCCGCACGCCGGTGACCGGCTCCTGGGGGTTGTGTGTGCCGCATCGGTCGCCGACCTGCCGGAGGCACCGGAGTTGGCCGTGATCGCTGTTCCCGCGCACTCGGTGGCCGGGGCCGCCCGCGCCTGTGGCCGGCGTGGTGTGCGGGCGCTGGTCGTCGTCACCTCCGGGCTGCAGGACAGGGCCTCGCGAGAACTGCGTGAGGCCTGCCACCGGTACGGGATGCGGCTGGTCGGTCCGAACTGCCTCGGCATCGCCAACCCCGCAGCGGGACTGGCCGCGACCTTCGCCCCGCACCCTTGGCCACGCGGCACGGCCGGTATCGCCGTTCAGTCCGGCGGTGTCGGCATCACCCTGCTGGCGCAGCTGTCACGGCTCGGCATCGGCGTTTCGTCATTCGTGTCGATGGGGGACAAGTACGACGTCAGTGCCAACGATCTGCTGCAGTGGTGGGAGTCCGACGGCATCACCCGCCTCGGTCTGCTGCACGTCGAGTCGTTCGGCAACCCGCGCAAGTTCGCCCGGACGGCACGCCGGGTCGGCCGCACCATGCCGCTGCTCACCGTGCTCGCCGGCCGCTCTGACGACGGCCGCCGGGCTGCGGCTTCGCATACGTCGGCCTCGGCGACACCCGCGGTCACCCAGGACGCGCTCTTCGCCCAGGCCGGGATCGTCGTCACCCACACGCTGGGAGACCTCGTGGGCGCGGCCGCGCTGCTGGGCACTCAGCCGGCGCCGACCGGACCGCGGGTGGCGATCGTGACGAATGCGGGCGGGATCGGGGTCCTGGCAGCCGACGCCTGCAGTGCTGTCGGCCTGACCCTCGCGACGCTGGGGGAGCGGACCCGCGAGGAGCTCGCACGGGCTCTTCCGGCGATGGCCGCTTACGGGAACCCGGTCGACACCACTGCCGTCATCAGCCCGGACCTGTACAACAGATGTCTCGACCTGGTCTGCGCGGATGAAGGCGTGGACGCGCTGCTCGCTGTGGTCTGCCCCACGACCGTGAGTGTGCCGAGTCTGGCACGCGCGGGCGGTACGCGGGGCAAGCCGCTGGCGGGCGTGGTCCTGAACCAGGCGGAGAGCATTCTCATCCGGGACGGGGTTCCCTGCTATCCCTATCCCGAGAACGCTGTGCGTGCCCTCGGACATGCCTGGTCCCACAGCCAGTGGCTGTCCCAGCCCCGTGGGGACGTTCCTGCCTTCGACGGCATCTCGCGCGAGTCCACCAAGGAACTCATCGATGCGTTCCTGCACGACCGCCCAGAGGGAGGCTGGCTCTCACCGGCCGAGGCCATGGCGCTGCTCGGTCACTACGGTGTTCCGGTCACGGACTGGTGCTGGGCCGAATCGGCGGAGGCCGCCGCCCGGGCACACACCGCACTGGGCAGTGGCCGGGTGGTGATGAAGGCCGAGGTCCACGACGTCGTTCACAAGACCAGAGCCGAAGCCGTCCAGCTCGACCTCTACTCCCCAGAGGTGGTCCGCGAGGCCTACCACTGGTTCGACAGTCGGTTCGGTGATCGGCTCCGGGGCGTGCTGATCCAGCGGATGGAGCCTGCGGGCGTCGAGGTGCTCTGCGGAATCGTCCAGGATCCGGTCTTCGGTCCGCTGGTCGTGTTCGGGCTCGGCGGCACCGCCACCGATGTGCTCGACGACCGGACCGCTCGGCTCACCCCGCTGACCGACCTCGACGCCCAGAGCATGGTCGGGTCGCTCCGGACCTCCGCACTGCTCCTGGGCGAGCGGTCGGACACCGATGTCGCCGGGATCGAGAACATCCTGCTCAGGCTGGGACGTCTCGCAGACGACCATCCGGAGATCGCCGAAGTCGACGTCAATCCTGTCATCGTCCTGTCCGAGCGGGTGGTGGTCGTCGACGCACGAGTCCGCATCAGCCCGAAACACAGCAGGTGGGACCCCTACCTGCGGAAACTGCGCTGACACCGGAGGAGATCACTACGCAGCGGCGAGAAGCTCACTGAGTCCGTGATCGATGCCCTTGGTGAGTACCTCGAGGTCGGGGACGGTGTCGAAGTCACCGGTGATCCCGAAGTAGAGGACTCCCAGGTAGGAGAAGACCCCCACCGAGATGCCCGCTCCGGCGGCGATCGGCACATACGGATACAGCTCGACCGCCTGCCTGCCCAGGACGTAGAGGGGAATGGGCGGGCCCGGCACATTGGTGATCACGGTCTGGCACAGGGGCCGGGCCACGGACATCGTGGTGCGCGAGGCCAGCGAGAGCAGGAAAGGGGCGGATCCGGCGAGTTCGGTGAGCGCCTGGGCCGTTGCCGCCTGGTGGGTCTGCTTGAGGTCGTCCATCTGCGCGTGCAGGGCGGCCAGCCGGGCCACCGGGTCGGCTTGTCCGCAGGGCAGGTCGATGACGAGCGCGGAGATCCGGTTGGCCATGAGGTCGTGTTCGTTCTCACCGCGGACCGAGACGGGGATCAGGGAGCGCACGTGGCTGGTCGGTTCGAGTTCACCACGGCCCGCGAGCAGGCTACGGAATCCACTGGTGACGACCGCGACGATGACGTCGTTGACGGTGGTCCCGTACTCCTGGCGCACGGCCTTGACCTGGTCGAGCTGCAGGGTGGTCCAGGACCAGCGCCGATGCGGTCCGGTCGGCCCGGTCAGTGAGGGCACCGAGCGGTGGGCGACCCGCCTGAGGCTGCGCTGCAGCCCGGCTCCGAAGTCCCAGGCACCGCGCACGACGCTCAGCCGCGGAAGGGCCGGATGGGCGAGCCATCGCACCGGAGCGGCGGCATTCTGGACGAGGCCGCGCAACGTGAGGGACAGCACACCCGGGGCGGTCCGCGAGGACCAGGGCTCGGCCTCGCCGGCGAAGGACGACTCCCGGCAGACATCGAACAGGGTGGTCATCAGGTCAGAGCCGCCGACGCCGTCCACGACGCAGTGGTGCACCTTGGCGATGAGCGCCCACCGATCGTCTTCGAGGCCCTCGACCATCCAGAGCTCCCACGGAGGCCTGGCCAGGTCGAGCCGCTGAGCGAACACGCGTCCCGCGAGGTTGCGCAGCTCCTCCGCGCCACCCGGCCCCGGAACCGCCGTGTGCCGCACGTGGTAGAGCACCTGGAAGTTCTGGTCGTCCACCCAGACCGGCCGGCTGAAGGGGACGGTCCGGACACGCTGGCGGTATCGGGGCAGGAGCGGCAGCCGCGCAAGGATCATCCGGACCAGGTCGCCGTAGGAGGGCACCGGGCCCTCGAACACGGTCACCGAGCCGATGTGCAGCGGAGCGTCGGAGTCTTCCGCGAAGAAGAATCCCGCGTCCAGGGTGCCGAGTGATTTCATGCAATGCCGTCCTCTGGTTCGTCCTCCCTCCATGGCATCGCGATCGCTGCGCACACACCAGGGAAGGAAGTCACCTACGAACCGACGTAGGGCCCTTGACCCGCGCGGCCACCAGCGAAGAAGACGGTGCCGCTAGGCATCGCGTCGTATCAGGACGAACGCCGCGGTGAGCAGGGTCGCCGCGGTGTAGCCACAGAGCACGAGGAGGCCCACCGTCGGAGACAGCAGGGTGGGGAAGTGGACGACGGCCGCCATCGCGGTGCCGGCGGAGCTCGGCATGTACTTGGAGATGGTGAGGTCCCAGGGGGAGGGCAGCAGCATCAGGAGGCCCGGCAGGACGAGAAGGGTCGCGAAGAGCAGGGTCACCGCTCCTGCGGTTCGGCGCAGGATGGCGCCGAGGGCGACGGCGATCGCGCCGATCAGGATCAGGTAGCCGATCGCTCCGAACAGGGCCCGCAGGATGAACGGGTCCGTGATGGAGACGCCTGCGTGCTGGGACCCGAGGATGACCTGGCAGATGAAGAAGGAGGTGAGGCACGAGACGAGGCTGATCACCGTGACCACCGCGCTGTACGCCGTGACCTTCGCGGCGAGCAGCAGAGATCCACTGCTTGCCCGGCGCGTCCAGCAGGTCGAACCACTCACGGGCGGGGACGAGGCGGCCACGGGCTTCGTGCTCGCCCTCGACCAGATAGACCGGACCTGTAGGCGGACGGCCTGGGTGCGAAAGTCGATGCCCTGCAACTGCGGATACAGCACCGGTGACGCCGTCTCCTCCGGACGTCGGGCCACGGCGCATGAGCACTGCGGAGGCGACACCGGTGACGGCGCCGACCACCGCAACGGTCGCCACCGCCGGCCATCGACCGGACCAGACAAGCGCGAGCGGTCCGGGGATCCTGGGGTGCGGCTGAGCGGCTTCTGTTTCCTTGGGCGGGCCTACGGCGGTCATGCGCTGGTTACCTCGCTCGATGTTCGCAGTCAGCTGCTTCGAACGTCAGCAGGGCAGCCACCTGGTGGTAGGGCCGAGGGCCCCAGGCGGCTGAGGACGCCCTGCGTGGGAGTCCTCAGCTGTTGGTTCGGGCGGTCACTTGAGGATCGGGTGGTTCCGGACCAGCGGGGTGCTCTGCCACCAGCGGCCGAGGCCGAGGGTGTTGCCGGCGCTGACGAGGGCGAGGCCGACGATGAGCAGAGCGTAGATCAGGTGATCGTCCATGAACGGGTTGTTGGCCGGGGGGAGGACCGCGGTCCACATGAGGACCAGGAGGAGGGCACCCGCTCCGGCGGCGATGCGCATCCCGATGCCGAGGATCAGGGCGGTGCCGATGCCGAGCAGGCCGAGCATGAAGAGCCAGTCGACGAAGGCGTTGCCTGCCATGTTCTGGTACAGGTCGGCGAAGGGGCCCTTGGTGCCCTTGGCCATGAAGCCCTGAGTGGGGTGGCCGCCGTTGACCCAGGCTGCCTTGTCGGCGGTGTCGTGGCCGAGGCCGAAGGTCTTGTCGAGGAAGGCCCAGAGGAAGATCCAGCCCAGGGACAGCCGGGCGACCGCCCACACATAGGCGACCGCGGACGTCTCGGAGGTTCCGCGCCCGGTGTTGGTCCCGGTGTCGGCGTCAGTCTCGGTGTCGTTGTGTGTTCCGGGCAGGTGGAGGCGGTGTCCGGGCTTGCGGGCTGCTGTCGTCATGAGCTCTTCACCTCGAGGTTTTGGGATAACACCGAGTCAACTCCGGTGATGAGCACGGCGGCAGAGCCAAAGGGCATGCCTGTCCGGGACCTTGGGCCCCGGGATCCGTACGCCTTGACGGGGGCCGCCGGCACGGTGGGCGGACTCGCCGTTCCGCGCGGGGCAGAGAGGGCCTTTGGCGCGGATCCGGGGGACTTTCGACTCAAGCGCGACAGTGCTCGCCGACCTAGCCTCGGATGCATGATCAATCCTATTGTTGTGGGTGTAGACGGATCGTCGGGCTCCCTGTGGGCCGTGGAGTGGGCGGCCGATGAGGCCAAGCTCCGGAACGTGCCGCTGCTGCTGGTCCACGCCACGCCGATGCTGATCCGTGCGGGCATGCTCAGCGCGGCCGGATATGAGCGCCTCGAAGCCGACCGGCAGGCGATGCTCGACCGCGCTCGTGCAGATGCCCTGAGGCGGGTTCCGGGTCTGGCCGTCGAGGTACGCGCCGTCGCGGCTGATCCGGGAGCCGCGCTGGTCGCGGCCGGGGAGCACGCACAGATGCTCGTGGTCGGTGCTCGTGGTGTCGGGGGATTCGAGGGTCTGCTCCTCGGGTCGGTGAGCCTCTTCGCCGCCTCCCATGCGACCTGCCCGATCGTCACGATGCCCGCATCGTCCCTGGCCAGGCGGCTTGAACACGGGAACGTGGTGCTGGGCGTGGACGAACGGCACAGCTCCAGCCACGCGATCGGTTGGGCGTTCGAGGAGGCCGATCGTCGAAGTGCTGAGCTCGTGGCGATGCACGGTGTCAACGGCTTCGGCGCCCCCTGGCAGGAGATCGGCGAACAGCTGGAGCTCGCGGAGGCACTGGCCGGCTGGGAACCGAAGTATCCCGGCCTGGACGTCACCCGGCGGGTCGTGCCGGTCAGCCCGGCCAGGGCCCTGGTGGAGATGTCCGAGCGCGCCGCACTGATCGTGCTCGGAGCGCGGCGGCCGTCCACCGGGTTCGGGATGGCACTGGGCAGGGTCAACCACACGGTCCTGAACCATGCGCACTGTCCCACA
>JBDSTJ010000370.1:0-4124 GCA_039928335.1 Streptosporangiaceae bacterium
AGATCTCAGCCGACAGGTTCGTGTCGGGCGCGTCCGCGATGAAGTTCGTGAACCGATCCCACAGGAACGTGACCGCGCGGGAGATCTCGCCGGGTACGTCCCCGCTCTGCACCATCCAGTCCACGAACCCCGGGTAGCCGCCGTCCTCGATGTAGCCGCCGCGCCCCTCACCACCGTCGACCTCGTCGGGCAGCCGGATGGCACTGGTGATGACCGGGCCCTTGCTCGCGTCCAGCGGCAGAGCACCGTCCCGGGAGCGGGCCTTGCGCAGGAACGTCAGCAGGTCTCCGTTGCCGGAGAACCGGGTGCCGAGCGCGCTGCTCAGGCCGGGCAGCCCCGAGCCGAGCAGCAGCCGGGTGGTCCCGTAGGTCCCGGCCGCGAGGACCAGCCGGTTGCAGCCGATCGATCCCGCGGTCCGGCGGCCGGTGGCGGGCTCGTGCTTGACGTAGTCGAGGAGGTAACCGCCGCCCGCCCGCAGCCTGATGCCCTTGACCTCGTGCAGGGTCCGCAGATCCGCGCCCCGGTGCGCGGCGGCCGACAGGTAGGTGTGGTCGAGGCTGTTCTTGGCCCCGTCGTTGCAGCCCAGGTCGCACTCGCCGCACATCCGGCAGGTCGACCGGGGCTGTCCGTGCAGGTTGGGGTAGGCCTGGTCGGCGAGTGTCATCCGGGGCTGCGGGGTCGCGTGCCTGGCCGGTGCGAAGCTCACCGCGAGCGGCGGGCGGAACCACTCCAGGCCCAGCTGGACGGCCGCGTCCTGCATCGCGTGGGTCTTGGCCGTGTTGGCGTACGGCTGGTGCTCGAACGGGAACGGCGCCACGCCGATCATGTCCTCGACGGCCTGGTAGTGCGGGTCGAGGTCGGCCCGCCGGACCGGCCAGTGCTCATACCCGCCGCGCGGCAGCGCCTGCTCGTGCACGAACCAGTGCTCGTCCTTGCGCATGAGCACGTTGGCGTAGATCAACGAGCCGCCGCCGAGCCCCGAGGAGACGACCGAGTCATACCCCTTGAAGCTCCACACGTCGAACAGCCCGTACAGCCGCTCGGAGGGGTCCCAGAACGCGCGGCCCAGCTCCGCCGGGGTTCGCGGGAACGACCCGGGCGGAAAGTCGCGGCCGCGTTCCAGCAGCACCACCGCCAGGCCGGCCTCGGCGAGCCGGTAGGCCGACACGGATCCGCCGAACCCGGAACCGACGACGACCGCGTCCACGTGTTCCATGGTCAGATCGCCCTCTTCGTCAGGAACTCCACGATGTGCGGGAACACGTCGCGGTGGGCGTTCTTGCCGATGAACGGGTCCACATGGCCGTAGCCGGGCAGGATCCGCAGTTCGTGCCGGCCCGGGTGAGCCTGGTCGAGGGTGTCGTGGGTGACGATGTTGGAGTCGGTGAACACGTGGTTGTCCGAGCCGGTCAGGAACAGGATCGGCGTCTCGATGTCGGTGTCGGGGTCGGTGTCGGTGATCCCGTCGAACGGCACGGCCCAACCCGCTTTGACCATCTTGTGCACGTGCCGGTAGTAGTGGACGCCGCAGGGCCCGCACAGGTCGGCCATCCGCTCGTGGGTGACGTCCTCGACCTGCTCGTGGGCGAACATCGCCGGCTTGCCGCTGCCCCACATGAAGCTGAGCAGGTGACAGGCCGGGTCCCCGCACTCCCGGTGGAACAGCGAGACCGCACGGGAGAACAGCCTGCGCCGGGTGAACCAGGGCGCGGAGCCGAACCGGGGGTCGAGCACCGGCATGCCCAGGCCGTACTCGGCGAGGCCGGGGCCGAACCGCAGCTTCAGCCGGGCCCAGGCCGGGACCCGGGGATGCAGGGACACGCTGTTGGACACGATGCTGGTGATCTGGTCGATCTGGCCGGCGAACAGACTCATCATGAACGTCACCGAGCCGAGGCAGTGCGCGATCACGTGGATCCGGCGGTCGCCGACGACCTCGCGCAGCGCCCGCAGCGCAGCCGGGTGGTCCAGGGCCGCGACGTCGTCGAGGGTGAACCGGTGGGTCTCGGTGTCGTAGGGGAACCGGTTGCTCATCCGGAAGTCCAGGGCCCAGACGTCGGTGAACCCGTGGTCGAGCAGGTAGGACACCAGGTTGGGGTGCTCGGGCATGATGAACATGTCCCGGGACAGGGTGAGGCCGTGGATGAGCAGGACCACGTCGTCGCAGTCGGCACGGTGGAAGCGGGTGAGACTCAGCCCGAGGCCGTCCTCGGTCGCGAAGAGCCGCTCGGACACATCGGTGCCCGAGACCCCTTCGAGCGTGAACCGTGGAATCCGGCCGGTCATGTCACCTGTCTCCTCCGCCGCGAACCTGTCGGGCCAAGCCTCGCGGATGCCGGACATGCCCCGCATCGTGGGAAACCCTGACTCCTACCCCTAGGTGTCCCTACGTAGGAGTGATCGGCGGTCCGTTCGGTTCCCGTCAGCCCTGACGGAGATCCCGCATCGCGCCCGCCACCCCGACCCGCGAGGTCACCTCGAGCTTGGCGAAGATGTTGGACAGGTGGGTCTCCACGGTCCGGATGCTGATCACGAGCTTGTCGGCGATCTGCTGGTTGCCGTAGTCGTCGGCGACCAGCCGCGCGACCTCGAGCTCACGCGGCGACAGCCCGTACGGGCCGGTGCCGCGCCTGCCCTTCTCCCGGGACGGCACCCGCATGCCCAGCCTGCGCTGTTCCCGGACGGTGTGGGCGAGCAGCCCGTGAGCCCCGCGCTCCTCGAAGACCGCGGCGGCGTCGCGCAGGTCCTGCAGCGCGGCGTCCCGGCCGCCCTCCTCGGCCGCGGCGATCCCCGCGCACAGCAGGGCCCGGCCCCGATCGAGCGGCTGTACGGCCAGCAGCCCGGCCGCCGCACGGGCCTGCCGGGACGATCCGGTGGCGTGCGCCTCGGCCAGTCTCGCCAGTCCCTCGTCCAGCTCGGACTCGGGGTGGGCGGTCCGGCGGGCCCGCTCCGCCCAGTGCGCGGCCTGCTCACCCAGCCCGCGCGCGGCGCTCGCCCAGGCCATCAGCTCACACGACGACAGCAGCGTCGTGGCGTCGGCGTACTCGTCGCAGGCCGCCAGGACGGCCTGCGAGCCCTCCTCCAGCATCCCGGCCTGGAACAGCGCGACCGCGTGGGCGTGCCGGGCCATCGACCCCCACACCTCCCCGGTCCCGGTCCCGGTCGCCATCGCCTCGGCCGCGTGGGCCAGTGCCGTGTCGGTGTCGCCCGCCCAGGCCGCGGCCAGGCACGCCTGGGTCAGCCCGAAGACGAGCTGCTGACCGGAGCTGAGCATCCTGGCGATGTCAATCGACTCCTCGGCTGCGGCCGAGGCCTCGGTGAGCCGCCCGGACAGCACCAGCGCCCTGGCCTTCCCGGCGAGCATATTCGTGATCACGTAGTTCTGCTCGGTGGCCCGGCCGATCGTGAGGATCCGGTCGAAGGTGCGCTGGGCCGCCTCGGGCCGGCCCAGCAGGGTCTCGGTCCAGCCCAGCCAGGTGAGGATGTCCATCCAGTCGACGAGGTGCTCGTCGGGGGTGAGTGCCATCAGCCGGTCGGCGGCGTCCAGATGACGGTAGGCGTCGAGGGTGCGCCCGGCGGCGTGCGCGGGCAGCGCCCGGAGCGCGGCGACCGCGACCGCCAGACCGGCCGGCCAGTCCTCGCTGGTGTCGGGCATCAGGTCGAGGACGGCCTGGGCGGCCCGGAAGTCGTTGCGCAGCAGACTCTCGGCGACCAGCCGCAACCGCAGCGGCACCGCGACCGCAGACTCCCCGACCGGGATGTTCCGCAGCTCCGCCAGGAGCACCGCGCGCGCCTGCTGCGGCCGGTCGAGCTGCCGTTCGCACAGGGCGAGGGACCGTACGGCCATGGCCCGCCAGGCGTAGTCGTCGGCCGGCAGCAGGGACAGCACCTCGGTCGCGGTGTCCCGGGCCTCGGCGAGCCGGCCGCTGAGCAACTGGGCCCGGACCAGCTCGACCAGCAGACCCAGCCGTTCCGGCGCGTCCTCCGGCATCAACCGCAGCGCGGCCTGGAGCCGGTGCACCGCCGCGGCGGGGGCCGGGCTCGCGACCGCCCGCGCCGCCTCGACGAGCGTCGCGATGGCCTGGGTGTCGCCGAACCGGCCGGAACGTTCTACATGCCGGGCG